>JBCCOR010000006.1:0-23242 GCA_039025295.1 Acidobacteriota bacterium | reverse complement strand
GCCACGTCGGAGGTGGTGAGCCCGATTCTCTTCGCCACGCTGATCATCGTGCTCGTCTTCCTCCCGCTCTTCTTCCTGCCCGGCTACGAGGGCCGGCTGCTGCGGCCGCTCGGCCTGGCGTTCGTCACCTCGCTGGGCGCATCGCTCGTCGTCGCGTTCACGGTGACGCCCGTGCTCGCCTGGCTGCTCCTGGCGCGCGCGGGGCGATCCGATCCGCGCGAGCCGTGGCTGCTGCGCCGGCTCCAGCGCCTCTATGCCCCGGCGCTCGACGGCGCGTTCCGCCATCGCCGCCTGGTGCTGGGCCTGACCGTCGCGATGGTCGCGGGCGCCGTTGCGCTGGTGCCCGGCCTCGGGCGGAGCTTCCTGCCGGCGTTCAACGAGGGTTCGCTCACCGTCTCGGTGGTCAGCCCGCCGGGAACGCCGCTGGCCGAAAGCGATCGGCTCGGCGGCGCGGTCGAGCGCGCGCTGCTCGGCTTTCCGGAGGTCGTCTCGACCAGCCGGCGCACCGGGCGCGCGGAAAAAGACGAGCACGTTCAGGGCGTCAACGCGTCGGAGCTCGAGGTCGTGCTGCGGCCGCTCACGGGCGCGCGCACCATGGACGACGTGGTCGCCGACATGCGCAGCGCCGTAGCGTCGATCCCGGGCGTGGCGGTGTCGTTCGGTCAGCCGATCGGCCATCGCATCGACCACATGATCTCCGGCTCGAAGACCAATCTGGCGGTCAAGGTCTTCGGACCCGATCTGACCGTGCTGCGCGCGCTGGCGGCGCGCGTTGAACAGATCCTCTCGGGCATCCCGGGCATCGTCGATCTGTCGAATCAGGAACAGGCGGCGATTCCCCAGCTCGTCGTCGACTTCGACCGCACCGCGATGGCGCGCTACGGCCTGTCGTCGGCGGATCTCTCCGACGCGGTGGAGGCGCTCTTCCAAGGCCGACCGGTCGGCGAGATCGTCGAGACCGGACTGACCGCGGGCATCGTCGTCCGTCTGCCGCCCGCGCTGCGCAGCACGCCGGAGCGGCTGACGGCGCTGCCGGTGACGACCCACGACGGCGCGCTGATCGCGCTCGGCGCGGTCGCCGACGTCCGGCGCGCGCTCGGTCCCTCGCTGATCCGACGCGAAAACGTGCAGCGTCTCGCCATGGTCACAGCCAACGTCACCGGCACCGACCTCACCGGCACGGTGGCGCGCGCGCGCGACGTGCTGGACGCCGAGATCGATCTGCCGTCCGGCTATTGGGTGCGCTTCGACGGCCAATTCGAGGAGGCATCGCGGAGCGTGCGCACGCTGAGCTATCTCGCGCTCTTCATTCTGGCGGGCATGTACGGTCTGCTCTTCGTGGAATTCGGCCGCCATCGCGACGTGCTCGTGATCTTGGTCAATCTGCCGCTGGCGCTGATCGGCGGCGTGGCCGCGGTCGCGCTCGGCGAAGGCGTGCTGTCGGTGGCGACGCTCGTGGGCTTCGTGACGCTCTTCGGCATCGCGACCCGCAACGGCGTGCTGCTGGTGAACAGCTACCGCCGCCTGCAGTCGGCCGGCCTTTCGGTCGACGAGGCGGTGCGCCGCGGCTCGCTGGAGCGCATGGCGCCGATCCTGATGACGGCGCTCACGGCCGGCCTCGCGCTGATCCCGCTCGTGATCGCCGGCGGCGCGCCCGGCAACGAGATCCAGAGTCCGATGGCCGAGGTCATTCTGGGCGGCCTGCTCACGTCGACCTTCCTGAACCTGATCGTGGTGCCGCTGCTCTTCACGCGCGGCGGCGAGGCGCGTGCCGCGCGCGATCGCGCAGCGAACCCCACGGTGCGCTGACGACCACCTCGATCTGCCCAGCGGTCGATTGACCATGCGTCTTCGCAGTCGCGCGTTCACGAGCCTTCTGCGCGCGCCGCCGCGGATGGCAAACTAGGGGACCGACCGTCAACGGCGTGCTGTCGGCCGCGTGAGCGGCGCTAACCCGTGAGGCCTCATGATCTTCGCCATCCTTCTCGGCATCACCACCGTGTCGGCGACCGTTTTGGTTCACGCGGCCGGCACCACCTGGTGGCTGCGTCATCTGCGCAATCTGCCGCACCGCGGGCACGGCCAGCACAAGACCGCCCTGCGGGTGCTGGTCGAAACCGCGCTCTTCCTGATCGCGCTGCACGTCGTCGAGGTGCTGATCTGGGCGACGGCCTACGCCGTCGTCAAGCCCGCGGGGCTCGCGTCGCTCGAAGACGCGGTGTATTTCTCGTTCACTACCTTCACCACCCTCGGCTACGGCGACGTCGTGATCCGCGACCACTGGAAGCTGCTGACCGGCATCGAGTCGCTCAACGGCGTGCTGCTGATCGGCTGGAGCACCGCGCTGCTCTTCGCGGTGATCGAGGGCGTGTGGGAAGGGATCGGCGACTCGCCCGCGGATTTGGACTGAGGCAGAGCCTGCGCCAAGTTTTGTATGATGCGCCGACGCCGCCGATGGCCAGCCGGCCGGCCGCGTCCCATCCCACCTCGCATCTGCGAACCCACCCCGTCCCTTCATCGTCTTCGACGACCGTCCGTCCGCCGCGCGCTGCCGCGCGATCGGGACCACCGCGTTCGTCGCGCCGGAGCTTCCCGTGAACAAAGTTCGTCTCCATGTCCAGCTGATGCGGCCCTTCACGCTGCTGCCGCCGCTGCTCGGCATCGTCTCAGGCGCGATCTGCGCCTTCGGCTCGGTGCACAACCCTGATCCGAGCCGCGAGGTCACGCTTGCGGTGCTCGTCACCGTCACGCTGGGCTCGCTCTGCGCCAGCTTCATGAACGCGGCCTCGAACGCGATCAACCAGATCTACGATCTCGAGATCGACCGCATCAACAAGCCCGATCGTCCGCTGGTGACGGGTGCGCTGTCGACGCGCGAGGTGTGGATCGTCAGCTGGGTGTTCTACGCCTTGGCGCTGGTGCCGACCTGGCTGGTGGTGCCGTTCCCCTACAACACCTTCGCCGAGAAGCTGCACGCGCCGCTGGGCATGCACCAGACCTTCTTCATCTACCTGGCGGGGCTGCTCTTCACCTTCATCTACTCGGCGCCCGAGCTCGGCCGCACGAAGGCGCGCGGCATGCTCGCCAACTGGACGATCGCGATTCCGCGCGGCTGCCTGCTGAAGGTCGCGGGCTGGACGATGGTGGCGTCGGCGTGGCACGTCGAGCCGTGGTTCATCGGCACGATCTTCCTGCTCTACCTGCTCGGCGCGGCCTCGACCAAAGACTTCGCCGACATCGAGGGCGACCGCGCGGGCGGCTGCAAGACGCTGCCGATTCTGCACGGCGTGCGCAAGGCGGCGTGGATCATCAGTCCGTTCTTCGTGCTGCCCTGGCTGCTGGTGCCGATCGGCGTCTTCGTCCCCGATCCGGCCGCGCCCGAGCATCCGATCCTGACCGGCAACCCGACGGTGCTGCTGGCGACGTCGGCGATTCTGGCGGCGTGGGGCATGTACACGGTGTACCTGATCCTGCGCGATCCCGACGCCCTGGCGACGGTCGAGAACCATCCGTCGTGGAAGCACATGTACCTGATCCTGATGGCGGCGCAGGTGTTCTTTGCCGTGGCGTACATGGTGTGACGCGCGGGCCCAATCGCAGGCTGGGTGACGTTTCACCGACGCTGCGCTGATGGAGTACGCGCCTGACTTTTCGTGATCCCTTCTTCCCTCCGACGCGTTCCAGGAGAGCTTCCTGCTATGACCTACGACGAGATCGTCACCGCCGCCCGCCAGCTGCCGCAGTCCCAAAAGCTGCGCCTCGCCTCCGAGATGATCGACGACCTCGAGGGCCCGTCCGCCGCGACCAGCGCGCGCGATGAGATCGATCAGATGCTGAGCAGCATCCTGCAGCGGGTGGAGGCGAAGGCGAAGCTGATCAAGCTGCGGGAGGAGAAGGGGTAGGGGCGCCTACCCCCACGCGCCCAAGATCGCCTTCGGGACCGCCTCGCCTGACAGCCAGCGCTCGAGGTTCTCAAGTTCGCGGTCGCGGCGGTGATAGCCCGTTTCGGCGATCAGCTTCTTCGCCATCTCCACGTGCGGACGCGCCTGCTCGCGCGCGTCGTCGTCCGTCGACAGATCCCGCAGAAGACGCGCTCTCTCCAGATGCGCGTCGCAGGCGAAGAGGCGCATGCCGCAGCGGGCGGCGAGGTCTTCGACTTCTTGGAGATCGACGTCGGCCGCAGCAGCGTTGCGGTCGACGAGACGAGAGAAGGTGGCGCGGGCGAGCAGACCGCGCGGCAATTCGTGATCCTGCCCTGCAGCACGGAGGTAATCGACAGCCTCAGCGAGATGCGTGTGCGCTGGCTGCGCTGCTCCTGGATCGCCCCCGTGCCCGAGAATCGTCAAGGCACGACCGAGGCTTAAGTGGCTGACAGACCTCGATAGTAGAGACATGCGTTTATCGATAGCCCAATTGAGCATGTATTGCCCTCTCCTCATAACTGCTCGCGCCGACAACGCATCGCCAGGCGCCAGAAGCAAATCACAGTACCGGTATCCCCAAAGCGAATACAAACGCGGGTATGCTGGGTCACGGCTCGCCTGTATCGCCTCCGCCACCGTAAAGACCGACAACGCTGACGACAGATCACCCGATTGGTGGCACACGTCAGCAAGTATCGTGTTCGTCGCCATCCGCCAGAGCGCGCTGCCGCTGCGATCAGCCAGCACAGCCGCACGTTTTGCGTCTATTGCTGCCTGAGTTAGCATACCCAGCGTTATGTTTAGCACGCTCAGGTTACCAGCCGACACCGCAGCGTCTCTCAACTCTCCCTGGTCTTCGCGCATCGCAAGGCTTTCACGAAACGGCATCTCGACCTCGCTCAGGCGGCCCAGTGCACGAAGCCGAAATCCCGCTGCGTTCAGAAGCCACGCCTGAGAAAACGCAGGCAGTGAACTATGCGGGCGCGTGAACGTCTCCTCGAAAAAAGACGACACAGCCACCAGCTCTAGACCGAATAGGCCGAGCTGTTTGGTACTGTATCCTTCGTCGCCCCGCCGAATGCGCTCTCGATATACGGTATCAAACACCTCTTGCACCCGTCCTGCACGACATCCGTGCACCACTGCCTGATAAAGCGGCATCAGCCCTTCGACCGTATCCGGCTGATGTGGCTCCGTCGTCGACGTCAGATGCTCATACAACCGCAGATGCCCCGCGCAGGCCGCATCGTCGTCAAGGCGATTGGCTGCGTATTCGCGCACGAGCGGATGTGCATCGAGTTCGACATCCGTACCGCCAAATAGCAGGCCAATGCGCCTCAGGCGCATCAGTGCACGCTTCCAACTAGACGCAGGCAGATCGACCAACGCGTCCGTCAAAGCCTCGATCACTGGCCCCGCACGCAGCGCTGCCACACAGCCTGCATCCGCCGGACGATCGAACAGGCCCATCAACCGCACGATAGCTCGCTCCGGTGTATCACCCAACCACGCATCGTATGCGTCGAGTACTTTCGTCGCTTGCTGCCCATCGGGCGCTTCGGGATCGAACAGCTCGATTGCCTCCGAACGACTTACATCACCGTCGAACACGTCGACTGCATACTGTCCTACCAGCTTCAGCGTCAGCGCGTGCCCGCGCGCATGCTTCCAGGCCGCTTTCATGTCATGTTCGTGACCCTCGACGCCGAGCGCACGCAACAGCTTGACGCCGTCGGTTTCGCCGAGATGCTGCAGATCGATCCGCCAAAAGCTCGTCGTCTGCCGGTCGTCGAGGTCTGCGACCGGCACGCGCGTTGTCAGCAGGCAGAGATGCGTCGCCAACGCCTTGTCTGCCACAGGCGCCGATGCCAGCGCGCGTAGGAAGACGCTCAGACCGTGCTCTTTCAACTTTCCCAATTGTGGTCCTGGCCCATGTTGCAGCGGTTCGAGTCCGTCGAGAATCAACAGCGTCGGCTCAACGAGAATAAGCGCAGCCAACCGCTTCGGCCGCTCGCTCTGCGACAGCGATGTCGGATCCGACTCGCCGAACCATGCAAGCGCTTTGAGCAAAAAATCATCCGCCGACGCGATGCGATTCTTCGTCCCCTGGCTATAAAACGACCATGCGTACACGCGCTTCGCACCGCGATAGCCATCTTGCGCCATGCGCGCGAGCCATGCCTGCGTCAGTGCCGTCTTGCCGACACCACCCCATGCCACCAGTGACGCGATTTGCACCTGCGGGTCATTCCAGAGTTCGTCGAGACGTACGAGCTCTTCCGCACGGCCAACGAACGCCCCAACACCCTGTGGCAGGCGATCGATCTCGATCTCGACCCCGCCCGGTGCTTTCTGCCGCAACGCAGCAGGAAAACCGATCGGCTGCCCAAGAACTGCCAGCGTCTGTGTAACGAGGTTTTTGAGCGCGGTACTCTGCGCTGCTCGGTCCTGCGCGATCAGCGGGTACTTCGGATCGTTAGAAAACTGAATTCGCTCAAGTGGCGTTGCTTCGAACAGGCAATCTTCAATGTATAGCGCTAAGACGCGAATGCCCCGCGCGAGAAAACGTCCGACTTCACGCTTCATCACAAATTCGGTCGCCAACGCCCGCGGCGTCACCAGCACGATGCCAACATGCGCCCGCTCGATCGCCGCATCGAGCGCATCTGGCCAGTCGTCCCCAGGCGCGATATCTGTGCGATCGATGAAGAGCTCGATCTCCCCATCGTCACCGAGCAACGGAGCAAACATCTCCTCGACCCGATCCGCCCAGCCTGCGTCTTCTCGGCTGTAGCTCACGAAAATCAACTTCACCAACGATCCTCCACAAAGCTCATCGTCGTCGCCACGATCCTACCCCGCCCCGACGACTCCATCGTCCGCTGGTAGGCTTCCCCGCATGCCCAAGCCGCCCCCGCGCCGCGCCGCCAAGAAGTCGTCCCCGCTGCGCGCCCTGCCGCGCAAGACCCGTCCCGCACCGCCCGATCTCAGCCAGCTGCGCCTCGTCCGCCGACTGACGATCGCCGTGCCGATTGCGATGTTCGTGCTCGTCGCGCTGTGGAGCGTCAACGTGCCGTTCTGGGATCAGTGGGACCTCGTGCCGCTGCTCGAAAAACAGGCCGACGGCACGCTCGAGTTCCACGACCTCTGGCGCCCGCACAACGAACACCGCATGCCGTTCCCGAAGGCCCTGATGCTCGCCCTCGCGCAGCTCAGCGGCTGGTGGATTCCGCTCGAAACGCTGCTCGGGGTCGGCATGGCGACGATCTCGCTGGCGATCGTCGCGCGCCTGCTGTGGACGCATCAGGCCCAGGGCGGCACGCGCGGGATGGCGCTGCCGCCGTCGGCGGCGCTGCTGCCGATCATGGCGGTGATGCTCTTCTCGCCCGCGCAATCCGAAATCTGGCTCTGGGGCTGGGCGCTGCAGCTGCATCTCACCCAAACCTCCGCGATCGCCGCGATCGGCATCCTCAGCCTCGCCCGCGGACGCTGGCTGCCGCTCGGCATCGCCGCCGGACTCGCGCTGGTCGCCTCGTATTCCTACGCCAGCGGCTGGATGGTCTGGCTCGCCGCGCTGCCGCTGGTCGTCGTCCGCGAGCGGGCGCGCGGCGCCATCGTCTGGCTCGGTGCGGCCGTCGTCAGCGCGCTCATCTACGCCCACGACCATCCGCTCCTGCGCAGCGCCGACGCCGCGCCCGAGCCGGCGTCGATCATCGATCTCGGCGCCTACGTCGCGGTCTTCCTCGGCAGTCCGATCTTTCCCTACCACGGACGCTTCGCGCTGGTCGTCGGCGTGCTCGGGCTGGGCGGCTGCGTCTGGGCCGGACTGCGCCTGTGGGACCGGCGGGACGACGAAACCGCGCTCCACAACGCGCTGCCGTGGCTCGGGCTGGCCGCGCTGGCGATCGGCACGGCGGTGCTCGTCGCGGTCGGACGCGCCAGCGCCTACGGCATCGGCCAGGCCCTCAGCGGACGCTACGTGATGCTCGCCACGCCGCTGTGGCTCGGCCTCGGCGGCCTGATCGCCAGCGTCGCCGGCGTCACCGAGCCCGAGCGGCCGCCCGCGCGCACGATCGATGCCGACGGCGCGATCGTCGAGACGCCGTCGAAGAGCGGCGGACCGCCGCCGCTGTGGACGCGCGTCGTCGGCCTGGTGATGCTCTTCGTCTTCGCCGCCGCGATCGCCGGCACGCAGGACCTGCGCGCCCGCCATCAGCGCCTCGACGATGCCCGAACGACCCTCGTCGCCGGCGACGACCGCGGTACAGTGAAGGAAGACGGCACGCCGCTGCTCTATCCCGACGGCGCGCGCCTGGCTGATCTCTCCCGCCGCCTGCGCACGCTCGAACTCGCCGGCCTCGAACCGACCGACGACGCCCCGCGCTAGACGGCGCCCTCCATCACGCCTACGAGGAATCCGCATCGTGCGCATCGCCGTCCTGCAAACCGACATCGCCTGGGAAGACGCCGCCGCCAACCATCGCACCCTCGAGCCCGAGATCGCCCGCGCCGCCGGCGCCGGCGCGCGACTGGTCGTGCTGCCCGAGATGTTCGCCTGCGGCTTCTCGATGAACGTCGAACGCGTTGCCGAGTCGTCTGACGGCCCGAGCGCGACCTTCCTGCGCGCCCAGGCACGCGCCCACGACGTCTGGCTCGCCGGCACCCTGCCCGAGCGCGGCGACGACGGCATCGAGCGCGGCGACGATCGACCCGCGAACGTGCTCCATCTGGTCGCGCCCGACGGCACCGTCCACCGCTACGCCAAGCTCCATCCGTTCAGCCACGCCGGCGAGGACCGCAGCTACCGCGCGGGCGACGCGGTGATCACGGTCGAGGTCGACGGCGTGCGCATCACGCCCTTCGTCTGCTACGACCTGCGCTTTGCCAACGTCTTCTGGCAGGCCGCGGCCGACACCGACGCCTATCTCGTCGTCGCCAACTGGCCGCGCGCCCGCGCCGAGCACTGGCGCACGCTGCTGCGGGCGCGCGCGATCGAGAACCAGGCCTACGTGATCGCCGCCAACCGCGTCGGGCGCGACGGCAACGGGCTCGACTACGACGGCGACAGCGCGGTGATCGATCCGCGCGGACGCGCCCTCGCCACCGCCGCCGCCGCGCCGGCGATGCTGCTCGCCGACGTCGATCCGGCGGCCGTCACGCGCGTCCGGACCGAGCTGCCCTTCCTCGCCGACCGCCGCGCCGACGTGCCGCATCGCGCGGCTGCCGCGGAGGCGCCTGTCGCCGAACCCGCCGTACCGCAGCTGGCGTCCGCGCGTTCGTGAACCGCGCGCTGTGCATCGCCGACCGCGTCGACGAGATCGTGCACAGCACCCACGTTCGCCGTCATTTCCCGGAGCTCGATGTGGTCTTCGCCTGCGGCGATTTGCCCTATTCCTACGTGGAGTACGCGATGAGCGCCCTCGACGTGCCGGTGTTCTACGTCCGCGGCAACCACGACAAGGTGCTCGAGGAAGGCCCTGGCGGACCGATCACCGGGCCCGCCGGCGCGCGCGATCTGCACCGTCGGGTGCGGCGCCACGCCGGTCTGCTGCTCGCCGGCGTCGAGGGATCGGTGCGCTACAAGCCGGGGCCGTTCCAATACAGCCAGCGCCAGATGTGGCGCCACGTTTTTGCGCTCGTGCCGCAGCTCCTGTGGAACCGCGCGCGGCGCGGGCGCGCGCTCGACGTCTTCGTCACCCACGCGCCGCCGCGCAGCATCCACGACCGCGACGATCTGCCCCATCACGGCATCGACGCCTTCCGCTGGCTGCTGCGCCGCTTTCGGCCGGCGCTGCACGTTCACGGCCACGTCCACGTGTGGGGGCCCAACACCGTCACCGATACGCGCTTCGCCGCGACGCGGGTGCTCAACGCCTACGGCCATCGCGTGGTCGAGCTGCAGACGCCGGCGACGCGCGACGGCCGCACGGAGGTCGAGCCGTGCGCCTGAGCGACGCCGAGTCCGACTACGAGAACGCCCTGCACCGCAGCGCCTGGCGCCGCATCGCCAGCTGGTTCCGCGGCGGCCCGAACCAGCTGATGCCGTTCGACGACGTGCGCGCGCGCCTGCCGTTCCGCGGCCAGCGCCATCTCGGCCTGCGCGCGGTGCCGATCGACAGCATCGTCGGCAGCGTCGGTCGCTACCGCGACTTCGACCGCGCCTTTCTGCCGACCCAGCGCGACACCCGCGATCGCTGGCTGAGCGTGCGGCGCGCGCGCGACGAGAACGTCGCGCTGCCGGCGGTCGATCTCTACAAGATCGGCGACGTCTACTTCGTGCGCGACGGCAACCACCGCGTGTCGGTGGCGCGCACCCGCGGCCAGGCGATGATCGACGCCCACGTCACCGAAATCGACGTGCCGGTGCCGCTCGCGCCCGACAGCGATCTCGACGCGCTGGTGATCGCCCAGGAGCGCCAAGGGTTTTTCGAGACGACCGGCATCGCGATGCTGCGCCCCGACGCGCTCGACGCGCTCGAGGCGACCGTCGAAGGGCAGTACCCGAAGCTGCTCGACCACATCAGCGCCCACCGCTGGTACCTCGGCGAGCGACGCGATGCGGACGTCCCCGAGGACGACGCCGTCGCCGACTGGTACGACCACGTCTACCGGCCGGTGATCGACAAATTGGCGCAGCACGGCCTGCTCGACGCGTTCGACGGCTGCGGCCCGGCCGATCTCTACCTCTGGATCACCAAATACCAGGACTATCTGCGCGACGCCTACGAGGCGTCGGGCGCGCTCGACGACGGCGAGCGCGCCCAGGACGACGGCGACGAGGCGCCGCTGACCTCCGACGAAGACACCTCGGCGGTCGTCACCCAGACCGTGCGCGCGCGCCTCGAGTCGGAGGAAGACGCGGTGCCGCTGCGCCGGCTGCTGCGTCTCCTGGCGCGCAACGACTGGGTCGGCGACGCCTACTTCGAGCAGGCCTACGCGCGCTTTCGCGAGACGATCCAGCTGCAGCGCGTCCGCCCTGAGGCCGATCTGCGCACCACCCTGCCGCGCGGCTACGATCGGCTGCGCGAGCACATCTCGGGCCACCGCTGGTACCTGGGCGAGCAGCGCGATGCCGAGGTGTCGTTCGAGGAGGCGGTGGCGAGCTGGTACGACCGCGTCTATCGGCCGCTGGTCGATCTGCTGCGCGATCACGGGCTGATCGCGCGCATGCCCGAGCGCACCGAGGCCGATCTCTATCTCTGGACCCACGGCCGCAAGCGGCAGATCGCGGCGCAGCAGGGCCACGACGTCGACACCGCCGAGCTGGTCTATGATCTCGCCGCCGAGCAGCGCGCCAAGACCCCGGTGCGCAACATGCTGCGCCGCCTGCGCCGCAAGAAACCGACCGCGCCCGACGACGACCCGACGACGCCCGACGACGACCCGACGGCGACGCGTGCTGACGGCGCATCCGGCGCGAACGACGACGGCGCCGGCTGACGCGCGTTGCGTCCGATCGGCCGTGTTTGCGGCCGCTGCTGCTACACTACGCTTCGCTTTCCTCGAGACAACCCCACCCGCCATGCCACGCCGCTTCATGCCCCGACCGCAACCGCCATCGCGTCGATCGACGACATCGGCGTGGCCGCTGCGCGTCGTCTGCGCGCTGGCGCTGATGATCGGCCTGGTCGCACCGCTCGCAGCGCAGCCGCCGCCCGACGCCGCAGCGCTTACGCCGACCGGCAGCGGCGTGCTGAAGACGGCGGCGCAGCGCATTCCGCTGCCGTTTCTGATCACGCCGCGCGAGCCGCTGGTCGCGCTCGCGCCGGTGGCGTCGGCGCTCAACGCGTTCTTCCAGGTCGGACCGCTCGGCATGGCCCACACGCTGACCATCGACGACGTGCGCTATCGGCTGGGTCCGGAAAACGCGCTGGTCGTGATCGAAGCACCCGGACGCGAGCGCGAGATGCTCACCCTGGCGATTCAGCCGCAGCGCGCGGCCGGCGGCCTGCTGGTGCCGGTGTCGTTCCTGCAGCGCGTCTTCGGTGACGCGCGCAACGTCGATCTGCGCTGGTTCGGCGACGCGCTCACGCTCGAGATCGCGCGCCGCGAGCTGCGCACGCTCGGCGCCGACGTCACGCTGGTGCATCAATTCGGCGTGTCGACGGTCGAGATGCGCTTCTCATCGACGCCGCGCTACCGCGTCGCTCGCGCCGACGACGCGCTGGTGATCGAGCTGGTCGGCGATCGCGTGGTGCCGCCGGAAGCGCCGGTCGCGGTCCAGGATCCGCTGGTGACGGCGATCGACGTCACGCCGCGCGCGCTGCGCGTGCGCCTCGCGCCGGGCGCCGACGCCGCGACGCCGCGCCTGCTCGACAATCCGCCGCGCCTGGTCACGGAGGTCTTCACCCGCCGCGCCGGACGGGGCGGCGGCGATCCGGCCGAGAACGGCGCGCCGATGGCCGCCATGTCGGCGTCGGTCGACGACCCGCCGGGTATCCGCACGATCGTCATCGACCCGGGCCATGGCGGCGTTGAAACCGGTGCGATCGGCCCGTCGGGGACGGCCGAGAAAGACCTCAACCTGCTGCTCGCGCGCGCGCTGCGCCGCCAGCTGCTGCGGCGGGTGGCGCTCGACCGGGTCGTGCTGACCCGCGACGACGACATCGATCTCGCGCTCGAACAGCGCACCGCGATCGCCAACCGCAACCAGGCCGATCTCTTCATTTCACTGCACCTCAACAGCCTGCCCGGCCGCGGCGGCGCGATGACCAGCGGCGCCGAGACCTACTTCCTCAGCTACGCGCCGAGCGACGCCGCCGCGGCGGCCTCGGCCGCACGCGAGAACGAGCTCTCCGGCGCGGTGTCGCCGGCGTCGCCGCCCGGAAGCGGTGAGGACGGCGATCTCGAATTGATCCTGTGGGAGCTCGCGCAGAGCTACCACATGGCCGAGAGCCAGCGCTTCGCGAGCCTGATTCAGGAAGAGCTCAACGACACCCTCGGCCTGCGCAACCGCGGCGTCAAGCAGGCGCCCTTCGTCGTGCTGATCGGCGCCAACATGCCGAGCGTGCTGGTCGAGCTGGGCTTCCTGTCGAATCCGCGCGAGGAGGCCCGCCTGCAGGATCCCGCCTACCGCGCCCAGCTGGTCGACGCGCTGGTGCGCGCGGTGGTGCGCTTCAAGACCCAGATCGAGGCCGCCGGCGGCGGCGAGACCGGCCAGCGCGCCGAGCAGGCCGGCGAGGCCGGCGGCGCGCTCTCCGGCGGCGTGCCGTGAGCCGCCTGCGCGGCGGCGCGCCGCCCCGGCTGATCGGCCTCGTGGTCGCCAGCGTCGTGCTGACCCTGGCGATTTTCGTCGTGATCGGGCGCGATCGCGGCGCGGCCCCCGCGCCGCCCTCCGCGGACATGACCGCGGTCGCTGATCCGGCCGTGCCGACGCCCGCGGCCGACGCGCCGCTGCGCGAGATCGAGCTCTACTTCCCCGATCCCGAAGGCCAGCTGCGCGCCGAGGCGCGCCGTCTGCCGATGGACGGCGATCCGCGCACGCGCGCGGCGACGCTGATCGGGGCACTGCTCGAAGGCCCGCGCGACACGGCCCTCGCGCGGCCGCTGCCCGAGACCGTCCAGCTCGGCGGCGTCTTCCTGCTCGACGACGGTCGCGTGCTGATCGACTTCCGCGCCGCCGAGCCGGCGCCGCCGCCGGCCGGCACGCGCGCCGAGCTGGCGAGCGTCTACAGCGTGGTCAACAGCGTGCTGCTGAACCTGCTCGACGGCGCCGAGATCGATCTGGCCGAGCGCGCGGCGCCCGATCGGGTGGTGCTGCTGTGGAACGGCGTCCAGCCGCCGACCTTCACCGGCCAGCTCGACACCAGCCGTCCGCTGCGCGCCGCGCCCGAGCGCATCGTCCGCTGACCATGGCCGATCCGCGTCCGATCGGGGTCTTCGACTCCGGGGTCGGCGGCTTGACCGTGGTCGCGTCGCTGCGCAAGCGGCTGCCGCGCGAGTCGATCCTCTACCTCGGCGACACGGCGCGCGTGCCCTACGGCACCAAGGGCGACGAAACGGTGCGCCGCTACGCGGCGCGCACGGTGGATTTCCTGCGCCGCGAGGACGTCAAGATGGTCGTGGTGGCGTGCAACACGGCGACCGCGCTGGCCCTGCCGTCGCTGCGCGCCGAGGCCGCGACGCGCGGCGATGCGCTGCCGATTTACGGCGTGATCGCGCCGGGCGTCGAGATGGCGCTGGCGGCGGTCGGCGATTCAGACCGCGCGGTGGCCGTGATCGCGACCGAGTCGACCGTCCGCTCCGACGCCTACGGCGCCGCCCTGCGCGCGCATCGCGCCGATCTGACCGTGCGCAGCCGGGCGTGTCCGCTCTTCGTGCCGCTGGTCGAAGAGGGCTGGGCCGACGACCCGATCACCGAGCAGGTGGCGCGGCGCTATCTCGACGATTGGCTCGGGCCCGACGTCGGGGTGCTGGTGCTGGGCTGCACGCACTATCCGCTGCTGGCGTCCGTGCTGGCCCGGGTCGCGGGGCCGGCGGTTCGGCTGGTCGACTCGGCCGACGCGACCGCCGACGCCGTCGCGCGCGCGCTCGGTGCGACGCATCGCGCCGCGCCGGCCGACGCGACGGCGTCGCTGCGCCTCTGCGTCACCGATGCGAGCGACCGCTTCCAGCGCGTTGCCAGCGCGATCCTGGGTCGTCCAGCGACGCTGACGTGGGTGGATTTATAAAATGCAAATGCCTTGCGCGCGTTCGTGGGAACGGCTCCGAGGGAGCGTGCCGCGTGCACGGTTGCGACGCATGCACGGTTGCGACGCGTGCACGGTTGCGACGCGTGCACGGTTACGACGCATACACGGTTGCGACGCGTGCACGGTTGCGACGCGTGCACGGTTGCGACGCGTGCACGGTTACCTGGGGTTAAAACCCCAGGCTACGCGCCTTCGACGCTACGCGTCTTCGGCAGACCGCCTCTCGGCGGCCCACCCCCACCCTTCACCGGAACCACCTTTGATGTTCTTGCGCATATTCACCGGCACGGTGTCACAGATGCTCACCGCAAGCCCGCACCGGAGCCACCTTTGATTACCTTGCCCATGTTCACCGGCACGGTGTCACAGATGCTCACCGCAAGCCCGCACCCCAACCCACCGCCCTATCGAGGGCGACGAAATAGGGCGATGCGTCTTGGGCCGGATGGCGACAGGCCACCAGGGGCGGTCTCGTCAAAGGCGCGTAGCCTGGGGGCTGCAGGCCGAAAGCCTCAGAAACAAACGCCTGATCAGGCGCAGGAAACCCGAAGGTGGTTCCGGTGAGGGGTGGGGGTGGGCCGCCGAGAGGCGGTCTGTCGGAGACGCGCAGCGTCGGAGACGTGTAGCCTGGGGTTTTAACCCCAGGTCGGAGGCCAAGAACAGCCTGAGGAGATTCGCAACATGGCGCCCCAAACCTACGAGCAGTTCATCGCAGACGCCCTGCAGGAGGGACGGCAGCTCGGCGTCCAGGAAGGCCGGCAGCAAACGCGGACCATGCTGCGACGCCTGATCGAGCGACGCTTCGGACCGCTCGGTGCCGACGACCGCAGCCATCTCGACGCCATCGACGATCCCGACGCGCTCGACGGCGTGGCGGAGCGGCTCTTCGACGCGCCGTCGGTCGCGGCGCTGCTCGATGCCGCCCGCAGCGGCGACGAAGACGCGTGACGGGATCGCGCCGCTCGCCATGCCCGACGCACCCCTGATCCTCGGCATCGAGACGTCCTGCGACGACACCGCCTGCGCCGTCGTCGACGGCGCGGGACGCGTGCTCGCCTCGGTCGTCTCCCGCCAGATCGACGAACACCGCCCGTTCGGCGGCGTCGTGCCCGAAATCGCCTCGCGCGCCCATCTCGGCAACTGGCCCGCCGTGTCCGCCGAGGCGCTCGCCCGCGCCGGCGTCGACTGGGCCGATCTCGACGCCGTCGCCGCCACCCGCGGACCGGGCCTCGTCGGCTGCCTGCTCGTCGGCCTGTCGATCGGCCGCGCCGTTGCCCTCGGCCGCGGACGGCCGTTCTTCGGCGTCCACCACATGGCCGGCCATCTCGTCTCGCCCTTTCTCGACGCCGAGGGCGGCCCTGCCGCCGATCTGCCCGCGCGGTTCACCGGGCTGATCGTCAGCGGCGGCCACACGCTGCTGGTCGAAGCCAGGGCCGACGGCGCGGTCGAGACCGTCGCCGAGACCCGCGACGACGCCCTCGGCGAGGTCTTCGACAAGGTCGGCAAGCGCCTCGGCCTGGCCTATCCGCAGGGGCCGATCGTCGACCGACTGGCCGAGGACGGCGATCCGGCGCCGCACGCGAAAGCGTTCTTCGTCAAGACCGGACGCCGCGGACGCACCGCGGCCAAAGCCGACGCGCACGCCGCCTACTTCACCTACTCAGGGCTCAAGAGCCAGGCGCTGCGGGCGATCGAGCGCCTCGAGCGCAGCGGCGCGCTGGCACCGCTCCCGCCCGGCGCGATCCGCGCGCCGGAGGACCTGCCCAGCGAAGCGCGCGATCTGCTCGCCGCGTTTCGCGCGGCCGCCGTCGACCAGCTCGTCGACCGCCTCACGCAGCATCACGACCGTCGACCCGTGCGCTGCCTTGCGGTCTCGGGCGGCGCCGCGGCGAATCGCCTGCTGCGCCGTCGCATGACCGACTGGTGCGCCGCGCGCGGCATCGATCTGCGCCTCGTGCCGCTCACCTACGCCGGCGACAACGCCGCGATGATCGCCTTCGAGGCGCTGCTGCGCCACCGCCGCGGCGACGCCGGCGACGATCCGCGCAGCGTCGAGGTCGCCAGCCGCATCCCGCTCGACGCGACGGCGGCCGCAGGCTAGCGGACGATCGCGGCGATCGGCAGATCGCCCGCGTTCACCACCGTCGAGGCGACCTGGTCGCCGAATGCCGAGCCGCCGCGGCGCGACGCGATCAGCCGTCGCCACGGCTCGATCTCGCGCGCCAGATGGCGGTTTTCGTCGAGCGCGGTCGCGAACGCCTCCTCGGCGTCGAGCCACAGCGCCTGCTGCGCCGCCGGATCGGCCGTGCGCTCGGCCTCGAGCAGATCGATCATGCCGCGGTACATGGCCGCCCAGTCGGGCACGTGGTCGACGCCCTCCGACGCCAGCCGGCGCACCGTGCGCAGATCGCCCGACGGATCGCCGCCGCGCAGATGCTGCCACCACGCGCGCCAGGTGAGGTACGGCAGGCCCTTGGTATAGACGTGGATCGGCGTGCCGTCGTCGACGATCGCCTGCCAGCCTGGTCGAGCGCGCGCGTCGGCGGCCTGCGCGCGGGCATCGTCGCCGCGGCCCACGGCGTACTGTAGATCGTAGGTCGCCGCCATCGTGTGCAGACGCAGGGCCTGGAAGCGGCTGCGCGCGTCGTCGGCGGCGACGGCGCGGTCGAAGAGATGCGACGCCACGTCGTGGGCCAAGGTCACGGCCGCGGCCGGGTCGCTGCCGCGCAGCGCCTGGTAGCCGGCCAGCTGGTAGGCGAGCAAGAAGTGGCGCACGCGCGCCTCGTGGAACTCGGGTCGCTGCGCGACCACCGCCGCGACCTCCTGCAGCGCCCGGCCCATGCGCGATGCGGCGCCGTCGTCGTCGCCGGCGAAGAAGCGCGCGTCGGCGTCGATCGAGAGCGCGCGCGCCACGTCGAGACGCACCATCGACGCCTCCGGCTCCATCGCCAGCACGTGCTCGAGATGCAGCAGCGCCGCGCCGACCGCGTCGTCGACCGGCCCACCGACGTCGAGCAGCTGCTCGGCCTGGTTGATGTAGGCCGATGCGAGGTTCGAGCGGTAGACGATGACGTTGGGAAAGGCGCGCACGACCTCGCCGAGCAGGGCGATGGCGCGCGCGTACGACGGCAGCGGATCGATGCCGTTGAGCGCTTCGAAGAGCCCGCGGGTGAGGTGCAGTTTGCCGATCTCGTTGCGCAGCAGCACGCTGTCGCCCTCGATGCGCATGGTCAGGCGGTAGTGCACCGACGCGCGATCGAAGTACGGACGCGGATCACCGAGGTATTCGTTGTGCAGCACGATGCCGCGGTAGTGCAACGCACGACCGACCGCATGATGCGCCGCGGCCGACGCCGGTGCCACGCGCAGAGCAGCGCGCGCGACGCGATCGGCGCGGTCCAAGATCGGCTGCGGATCGCCCGCGCGCCGCCAGTGCAGCTGATAGGCCCACAGCGTGTGCGCGAACGCCAGCTCGCCGTAGGCCGCGACGCTGCCGCTGTCGAGCTGCACCGCGCGCCGGCACGCATCGACCGCCTCGTCGTAGTACGGTGCGCTGTCGTCGCGCGCGATCTGGCGGCCGTGGGTCACCAGCATCGAGGTCGCGAGCCGACAGCGGCCGATGAACGGGCGGGGATCGCTGCTCGCCGCGCGCGTCGCCGCGTCATAGGCCGCGCGCGACGCGTCGGCCAGGCGCTTCGCTTCGTCCCAGGCGCCCTCGCTGTTGTGCACCAGACTCGCCTGGGCGAGCAGATCGCCGCGCAGGATCGACGCGTCATAGAACCACGGCACGCGCGCGGCGAGCGCGGTGAGCGCGTCGAGGGCCGCCGTCTCGCGCCCGGCGTGGTAGTCGAGCAGCGCCTCGAGATAGGCCGCCGGCACGGTGTCGGCCCCGCGCGCATGGGCGAGATAGCGCGCCACGATCGGCGCATACCGATCGCGCACGGCCGCGACCTGGACGTCGCGCGCCTCGGCGTCGCCGGCGCGCTGCGCCTCGACCAGCGCCGCGCGGTAGCGCTCCGAGGCCAGCAGGCCGAGGGCATAGGCCGCCTCGGGCGTGCGATGGCCGGCCGACCATGCGGTCTCGAGATGCTGCGTCGCCCGCGCCGTGCGACCGAGCGCCGCGTAGCCGCGGCCGAGCGCGTAGCGCAGCGCCGGACGGCCGATCGCCGGCGTCGCGTCGAGCTCGTCTTCGAGCGCCATCAGCCGCGCGCGCAGGCGATCCTTCGCCGGCCGCAGATCGTGGGCGTCGCGCATACGCTCGGCGCGCAGCTGCCACTCGAAACCTTCCGCCATCTGGTTGTAGCGATGGGCGAGCGCGCGCTTGGTCGACTCGCGCCGGGTCTGCCACGCGAGCAGCGCGGCGCCGAGCACGACCAGCGTCACCAGCGCCGCGAGCGCGCGGCGCATCGACGGCCGTTGCTGCCAGCTCAGCCACATCCGCTGGCCCAGGCGCGGCGCGCGCGCGATCACCGACTCGCCGCGCTGGAAGCGGGCGAGATCCTCGGCGACCGCGTCGGCCGTCGCATAGCGCGCGCCCGGCGACTTGGCCAGGCAGCGCTGGACGATCGCGTCGAGCGCCGCGGGCAGCGTCGGATCGTGCTGACGCACCGACGGCGCCGGCGCGTTGAGCACGCGCTGCAGCGCTTCGAGATGGGTGCCGCCCTCGAACGGCGGCGCGCCGCAGAGCAGATGGTAGAGGGTCGCGCCGAGGCCGTAGACGTCGACCCGATGATCGCGCGCGCCGCGGCGCAGATCGATCTGCTCGGGCGCCATGTAGCCGGGCGTGCCGAGCATCTGATCCTGCAGCGTCAGATCGGCGCCGGCTTCCGTCCACACCAGGCCGAAGTCGACCACCACCGCCTGCGGCGGTCCGTCGCCGCGACGCAGCATGATGTTGTCGGGCTTGAGGTCGCGATGGACGATGCCCGCGCGATGGGCGACGCCGACCGCGGCCGCGACCTGCCGCACGATGTCGACGCGCGCATCGAGATCGAGCGTCCCCAGGGCGGCGACTTCGACCAGCGCCTGGCCCTCGATCAGCTCGAGCGCGAGACCCGGCCGGCCACCGTAGTCGACCACGCTGTAGATCTGACAGATGCCGGGATGGTTGAGCTGGGCCAGCGCGCGCGCCTCCTGCGCCATGCGCGCGATCTGGCGCGGACTTTCGTAGCGCAGCAGCTTGAGGGCGACGTCGCGCTGCAGGCTCGGATCGTAGACGCGGAAGATCTCGGCCGTGCCGCCCGCGCCGAGAGGCACGGCGGTGCTGTAGCGCGGCGGGGCGTCGCCGGGCGCGGATGCGTCCGGGCCTGTGGGCAGCTCGTCCATGGAGGACGTTGATTGTAGCGCGCCGGGCATCGCATGCCGGGCATCGCATGCCGGGCATCGCATGCCGGGCATCGCATGCCGGGCCGCGCATCCGGGCCGCGCATCCGGACCGCGCGCGACGGACGGCTAGACGTGCGCGGTGCGCAGCGGCTGCACGCTGGGCGCGGCGTCGCGCGCCGGCGCGGCGAAGACCTGGAACATCTTCGGCCGCAGGATGACCTTGACCTGCGCACCGACCGGGAAGCACGCCGACGCGAAGCCGCGCACCGCCAGCCGGGCGCCGTCCTCGAGCTCGATCTCGTCGATCAGGTCGTGGCCGTAGAACTGGCGCTGGCAGATGCGGCCCAGGCTGCCCGCGTCGTGCGTGCGCGGTCGCACGTCCATGTCTTCCGGACGGACGAGCATCTGGCCGGCGTCGCCGCCGTCTGTTCGCGCAGGATGCGTGCCGCCGTCGCGCGCCAGCGGCCCGACGCACGACACCTCGCCGAGCGCGCAGCGGGCGATCGGGCCGTCGACGCGGCAGGCGAGCAGCTGGCCGTCGCCGAGAAAGCGCGCCACCCGCAGCGACGCAGGCCGGTGGTAGACGGTGAGCGGATCGCCGACCTGCTCGACGCGGCCGGCGTGCATCACCACCACGCGGTCGCCCAGGCTCAGCGCCTCCTCCTGATCGTGGGTCACCAGCACGCCGGTGACCGCCGCGCGGGCGAGGATCGCGCGCACGTCGTCGCGCACCTGACGGCGCAGCGAGGCGTCGAGGCTGGCGAACGACTCGTCGAGCAGCACGGCGCGCGGTGCCGGCGCCAGCGCGCGCGCCAGCGCGACACGCTGCTGCTCGCCGCCCGACAGCTCGTCGGGATAGCGGTCGCGGTAGACGCGCGGCAGACCGGCCAGATCGAGCATCGCGTCGACCCGCGCGGCCGCCTCGGCGGCGCGCGGTCGCGCCAGGCCGTAGGCGATGTTCTCGGCAACGGTCAGATGCGGGAAGAGCGCGCCGTCCTGGAACACCATGCCGACCCGGCGCCGCTCGGGCGGCACCCAGTGCGACGGACCCGCGACCTTCGCATCGTCGATCCACACCTCACCCCGATGCGGCATCTCGAAGCCGGCGATGGCGCGCAGCAGGCTGGTCTTGCCGCAGCCGCTCGGCCCGACGATCACCGTCAGCTGGCCGCTCGGCAGGATCAGATCGACGCCGCGCACTGCCGCCTGGCCCGGCGTCGTGCCGGGATAGACGATGTGCAGATCACGGATATCGATCGTGGCCATAGAACCTTCAGCTTACCGCCCCGCCAGGCGGTCGCCCACGATCGCCCCAGATCCGTCCAGGGTCGACTCGAGGATGGCGTCGGCGCGCGTCAGCGGGGTCGACGGCGGCACCGCGTCGCTGCGATCGGCCGCCGGCACGCGCTCGCGCAGCACCGGCCGGATCGCCAGCCAATAGACCGGCGGCGCGGTCACCAGCAGCAGGATCAGGGCCGGCAGCGCGGCGCGCGCGTAGATCGCCTCGCCGGCGTAGAGCCAGATGTCGGTCGCCAGGGTTTCGAAGCCGATCGGGCGCAGCAGGAGCGTCGCCGGCAGCTCCTTCATGCTGGTCAGAAACACCAGCGCGCCGCCCGCCGCCACGCCCGGCAGGATCAGCGGCAAGACCAGCGTGCGCAGCACCTGCAGCGGCGTGCGCCCGAGGCTGCGGCCGGCCTCCTCGAACGACGGTGCGAGATCGGCGAGCGCCGCGCGGGTGGTGCCGGTGGCCTCGGGCAGGAAGCGCACGACGTAGGCCAGCGCGAGCAGCGGCACGGTTTGGTAGAGCCACGGCACGCGGCTGGCGAGCGACACCAGCGCGAGCGCGATCACCAGGCCGGGCAGCGCGAAGCCCGTGCGACTCAGGCGCTCGACCAGACGGGCCAGGGGACGCCGATCGCGCACCGACCACAGCGCCAGCGGCAGCGACAGCACCATGCTGATCACCGCTGCCAGGGCGGCGACGAAGAGCGAGTTGCCGACCGCCGAGAACGCCGCGTCGACGTCGGCCCCGACCAGGAGACCGCGCACCGCCCAGAAGCCGACCACGCCCACCGGCATGCCGACGCCGACCAGCGCCACCGTCGTGACGAAGACCAGCGCCGGCACGCGCCAGACGCCGAGCGGCACCCGCGACGGCGGCCGTGACGGCCGGCGACGGCCGGCGCGCAGCCGCTGCACGAGCCGCGCCTCGAGCGCGATCAGGAGCACGGTGAGCAGCACCAGGATCGTCGCCCGCGACGACGCGATGGTGCGGTCGAAATGGCCGCGGTAGGCGTTGTAGATCGACAGCGTGAAGGTGTTGTAGCGCACGATCGACACCGCCCCGAAATCCGACAGGGCGTAGAGCGCCACGAGCAGGCTGCTGCTCGCCAGGGGTGCGCGCAGCTGCGGCAGGGTGACCGTCCAGAACGTGCGCCAGCGGCTCGCGCCGAGGCTGCGCGCGCTGTCTTCGTAGGCCGGATTCTGCAGCCGCAGCGCCGCCACCAGCGGCAGATAGACGTAGGGATACGTGAACCAGCCCAGCACCAGCACGGCACCGCTCAGGCCGTAGGCGACAGGCGGCAGGCGGTCGAGCTGTGTGAGCGGTTCGAGCCAGCCGTGCAGGAAACCGCGCGGACCGGCGAACGAGATCAGCGCGAGCGCGGCGACGTAGGACGGAAACACCAGCGGCAGCGCCGCCACCACCGCCCACACCCGCCGCCCGGGCAGGTCGGTGCGCACCACCAGCCAGGCGAGCGGCACCGCCAGCGCGATCGCCAGCAGCACCGCGCCAATCGCGAGCAGCAGCGTGCGACGCAGCAGCAGCGCCGTGATCGGCGTCCAGACGTAGTCGAGATACGCTGATAGGCCGTTTTCGCTGGCCCGCAGCACGAGATAGATCAGCGGCACCGTGACCAGCACGGCGGTCAGCAGCGACGGGATCACCCACACCAGGGGCGCGCGCGGCGAGCGGCGGCGGCGCGCCGCGCGGCGTTCGCTCACGCGATCACTGCAGCAGGCCGGTCTCGGAAATCGCCCGCAGCGTCGGCTCGAGATTCTCCGCCACCGTGGCGAAGTCGAGGCGAGCGGCGTCGGAAATCTCGTCGATCGGCAGCAGATCGGCGCCCAGCGCGACGCCGGCGACGAGCGGGTACTCGAAGGTTTCGACGGCGAAATACTGCTGCGCCTCATCGCTCACCAGGTACTCGAGCAGCTGGCGCGCGCCGGGCGTGGCCTGGCACTGGCCGGCACCGGCCAGGTTGAGAAACGACGGCACCGGGCCGGCGGTCATGCGGATGTTCT
>JBCCOR010000005.1:0-23418 GCA_039025295.1 Acidobacteriota bacterium | reverse complement strand
CGATGAACAGGCCGGTGGCGGTCTGCTGAAACTGCGTGTCGAGCGCCGTCACCAGATAGCGCACCTGGTTTTCGTAGGTGCTGGCGTCGGTGGCGTAGAAGATGCCGCCGCCGCCGCTGGCGACGTTCGAGCTCAGGCGGGCGAGCACCTTGGGCGTCAGCCGCCGGGTGACCTCCATCTGCAGGCCGTTCAGGCGATCGCCGCGGACGACGAAGAGGCTCTGCAGGCTGCGGAAGAAGTCGTCGTTGAAGTGCAGGCGCAGGGTTTCGGCGTAGCTGCGGTGCAGCGCGCCGATGCGCACGCCGCGCTGCTCGTCGCCGCGGCCGAGGCGGATTTCATAGCACGCCTCGGCGGCGCGCTCGCAGCCCTCGGTGCTGTCGTAGAAGGCGCTGCTGAAGCGCGCGCCGCCCAGGACGTCGTCGTCGGTGCGCTCGACCCGGCGCGCAGCCGAGAGCGCGCCGCGCCAGTCGCTGCCGAGCTCGACGACGAAGGTGCCGTGCGGCATGAGCGACAGGCTGCCGTCGCGGATGGTGGAGTACAGGCCGTACTCGACCATCACTCGCGGCTGGATCTGGATGCCGGCGCGGCCGTAGACGTCGAGCATCTCGTCGTCGATGGTCGCGTCGAACTCGCCGAACGGGCCGTCGGCGGTGCGCTGGTGATAGCGCACGCCGGCCTCGATGTCGCCGAGGGCGGTGCGCGCCTGCTGGTAGCTGCCCTCGACGTTCCAGGTGCGCGAGGCGCGCGGGACGTCGGTGGGGCCGGGCAGCGCCGAGCGGTGGTAGTTGCTCTCTTCGGTGTACGACGCCGCGACCTGGGTGCGCCCGCGCGCGCCGGTGGCGTTCTGCCACTGCACGCCGTGATGGCGCAGGTCGACGCGCCCGCCTTCGGCCAGGCGCGCCGCGTTCGATGGCGCGAGCTCGCCGCTCGACGACCGCACGCTGACCTCGCCCGCGCGCGGATCGGCGACGTGCAGCGAGACGCTGGCGAGCGAGCCGCCGACCGCGCCGGTCGGGGCGAGCGTGCCGCCGTCGGCGCCGTCGAGCTGCTGGTAGCGGCCCTCGAGGCCGACGCGGGTGGCGCCGAGCGCGGTGTGGACGCCGAGATCGGCGCGCGTGGTGTCGGCGGTGCGGCCGCCGCCCAGCCCTTCGACGCCGCCGAGCGCCGCCATGTCGGCGCGGAAGCGCTGGTTCGGTGACAGGGTGCTGAGATCGAGCTGATCGCCCTGCGCGTCGCCGGCGCTGCCGGCGCGCAGCAGGACGCCCGGCACCTCGTCGTTGGCGAGATCGCGCAGGACGTCGGCCGGAATCTGGCTGCGCAGCTGCCAGTAGCTCTCGGCGCTGCGCTGGTCTTCGGCCGACGGCCGCAGCAGCAGATGCACCGACTGCGCGGTCTCGCGGCTGCGGCGCATCACCACCTCGACCGCGGGCAGGAAGCCGGGCTTGAAGGCGATGATCTTGTAGAGGCCGGCGGGCAGCTGCTGGAAATCGAAGCGGCCGGCGTCGTCGGTCTTGGCGCGGGTCAGCACGTAGCTGCCGACCTCGTAGGCATAGACCTTGGCGGCGGCGAGCGGATTGTCCGGGCCGCGCACGGTGCCGTCGAGGGTCGGGGTCGTCGGGCCCGGCTGGGCGGCGGCGGCGAGCTGGGCGGCAGCGAGCGCGCCGCGGCTGCCGTCGAGGGTTTCGCTCGGCTGTGCATCGACCGTCGCGGTGCCCCATCCGCTGCTCAGCATCCAACAACAGCCGACCAGCGCAGCGAGCAGAGCGGTGGGCAGCGGCGGATGGGTGCGTTGAGCGTGTGGGCGTTGCAGCATGGTCGAGCCGGACCTCAAAAACAAAAGCGAATGCCAAGGACGGTGCGCCGCGAGAGACGGCGATCGTGAAACAGGAATGCTGTCTATCCAAAAAACAGCACTTTGCATGGTACGACGCGCGTGGTGTGCCGCACAAGTTGGGCGGGATGGGGCGTCGGTTGGCGGTGACGAGCGGTGTGACGCCGGGACGAGTGGACCGTGGCCGCGCAGCGCGACTAGGAACGCGGATCGTCCGGCGGCGCGAGCGCGCGGTCGAACGCCTCGCGGCGCGCTTCGATCGTGTGCAGATGGGCCTCCGCCCAGCGTTTCAGCTGCGCGACCAGCGGCAGGGCGTCGCGGCCGAGCGCGGTGAGGCTGTACTCCACGCGCAGGGGCATTTCGTCGTAGAGACGGCGATCGACGAGTCCGTCGCGTTCGAGCCGGCGCAGCGACTGGGTGAGCATCTTTTGCGACACGCCTTCGATCTGCCGGCGCAGCGCGCCGAAGCGCCGCGGACCGTCGGCCAGCGCGACCAGGATCAGCAGCGTCCATTTCTCGACCAGGCGCGTCAGGACGGTGCGCGACGGACACTGGGCCAAGAACGCGTCGGGCACCGCGTCGGGCGGGAACGTCGCGTTCGCCGTCGTGTCGGCGGGGGCTTTGGGCGGCGCGGTGGGGCGATGATTCGGCATGGTTACTCGCAGGTACCTAATTGACGAGAGAAACTTACTCCGCTGAAATGGCCCGCGTCAACCCGCTGCCGCGCCGCCGCGCGGCGGCTTCAACCCCGAGGTGTTTTGCCATGAACGTAGGAATTCTCGGTGCCGGCGCGGTCGGACGCGCGCTGGCCAGCCTGATCGCCGCCGGTGGCCACGACGTGGTCGTCGGCGTTCGTCAACCCGACAGCGAGCCGGCCGACGCGGTCGCCGGCCGCCTCGACACGATCGACGCCGCCGTCGCCCACGGCGCGGTCGTGATCCTGGCGGTGCCGTACGCCGCCTGCGCGTCGCTGCTGCCGCCGCTGGCCGCGGCGCTCGCGGGCAAGATCGTCGTCGACGTCACCAACGCGCTGCAGGCCGACTGGTCGCCGATTTCCCTCGGTGAAGACAGCTCAGCCGGCGAGGAGGTGGCGCGGCTGCTGCCGTCGTCGCGGGTGGTCACGGCGTTCAACACGATCTTCGCCGACGTGATGAGCCCGCAGGGCATCGACCGCGACGGTCAGTCGATCACGGCGTTCGTCGCCAGCGACGACGACGACGCCAGCGCGCAGATCGCCAACCTGGCGGGCGACGCCGGCTTTGCGCCGCTCGTCGTCGGGCCGCTGCGCATGGCGCGCCATCTCGAGGCCATGGCGCATCTGAACATCCATCTCGCGGTGGCGCTTGGCCGCGGCACCGACGGGGCCTTTCTCTACCGCTGAGCGCGCGCTCGACGCGCGTCGTCTGGATTAGGGCGTGGGCCGGGTCACGCAGGGAACACGCGGCGCGGCGGAGGTTCCGATAAGGTAGCGCTGCGTACGACGTCTTTTGTGTACTACCGGGAGAACCCACGCTGTGATCCAGCAGCAAGCCGCGCCGCGCGCGCGCCGCCCACGGAACGGAGGGCGCAGGCCGCTGGCGTTCCTCGCGCTGTGGCTCGTACTGCTCGCATCGGCGGTCGGCCCCGCGTCGGCCGCGGATGCGGCGCCGAAGACCTTTCATATCGCGCTCGTCGACGACGGCCCGTCGCAGCTCGCCGGCGAGCTGCGCACGCTGTTCGAAACCGAGCTGCGCGCGCTGACCGAGGGCGAGTTCGCGCTCACCTTCAGTCGGTTCCAGGGCAGCTGGACCCGGGCGAGCATCCTCGACGCCGCCGAGGCCGCCTACGCCGATCCCGCGGTCGACCTCGTGCTGGTGACCGGCCTGGTCGCCAACCAGATCGTCGGCCTGCGCGACGACTTTCCCAAGCCGACGTTCCTGCCGCTCGCCCTCGACGCCGATCTGCTCGGCCTGCCGCGCGCCGGTCTCGGCAGCGGCAAGCGCCATCTGAACTACCTCGCGAACCAGGCCGATTTCCAAACCAGCCTGGACGTCTATCAGCGCGTGATGCCGATCCGGCGGCTCGGCCTGCTCATCGATGCGGTCGTGCTCGAGGCGCTCGAGAAGGTCGAGCAGCGCAGCCGGCAGGCGGCGCAGAACGACGACGTCGAGCTGGTGCTGATTCCCTACGACGATCCGGAGGCCGCGCTCGAGGCGCTGATTCCGGCCGACGTCGATGCGGTGATGATCGACGCCCTGGCGCGCCTCGACGACGCCGCGACCGATCGCCTGATCGCCGGCCTGATCGAGCGCGGCATGCCGTCGTTCTCGCTGTACGACGACACGTTCGTGCGCCGCGGCATGCTGATCGCCGATACGCCCGAGTCCGACGGTCAGCGGCTGGCGCGTCGCACCGCGCTGAATATGCAGGCGGTGATGCTCGGGGCGCCCACGCGCGACCAGCCGGTGACGTTCGAGGGCAAGCGCCGACTGTTCATCAATATGGCGACCGCGCGCGCGATCGACGTCTACCCGCCGTATTCGATGCTCGCCGAGGCGATCCTGATCGAGGACATTGACGTCGACGACGGTCCGCGCTGGACGCTCGCCCAGGTCGCGCGCGAGGCCGTGCGCGCGAACCTCGATCTGCTGGCGCAGCGCTTCGGCGTCGCGGCCGGCGCCGAGCAGATCCGCGAGGCGCGCGCGCTGCTGCTGCCGCAAATCACCTCCGATCTCAGCGTGACGCGCCTGAACGGCAGTTCCGGCACCGTGCGCGGCGGCTTCGCCGCGCGGCGCTCGACCAGCCTGGCGGTCGGCGTCCGCCAGCTGCTGTGGTCGGAGCCGGTGCGCGCCGGCATCGACATCGAGCGCGCGCTCCAGCGCGGACGCGAGGCCGAGCTCGCGCGTTTTCGCCTCGACACCGTGCAGGTCGCGACGGTTGCGTTCCTCAACATCCTGCGCGCCGAAACGCAGCTGCGCGTCGAGCGCAACAACCTGCAGCTCAGCTGGGAGAACCTGGAGCTGGCCGAAGATCGCGTGCGCATCGGCTCGGCCAGCGCGTCGGACGTCTTCCGCTGGGAAAGCGAGGTCGCCAACGCGCAGCAGCGCGCCATCGCCGCCCGCACCGAGCTCTTGCAGGCGCGCGAGAACCTCAACCGCATCCTCAATCGACCGCTGCTCGAGGTGCCGCGTCTCGAACCGGCGACGCTCGAGGATCCGGCGCTGCTGATCGGCGAGGGCAACCTGACCGCGCTGATCGACGATCCGCGGGCGTTCCAGCGCATGACCGCGCTGACCGTCGAGCTCGCGCTCGCGCAGTCGCCGGAGCTCGCCGCGCTGCGCGCGAACATCGACGCGCAGGCGCGTCAGCTGAAGTCGGCGCAGCGGTCCTACGTGTCGCCGGAGGTGGCGCTCAGCGGGCAGCTGAGCCGCGTTCTGGAAGAAGATCGCGTCGCCGGCATGTCGCTCGACGGCGAGGACGATTGGTCGGTCAACCTGATCGCCAGCCTGCCGCTCTATGAGGGCGGCGCGCGCGCCGCGCGCGTGCGCGGTGCCGCGGAGACGCTGGCGCAGCTGCGCACGCAGGAGGCCGCGCTGGCAGAGCAGATCGAGCAGACCATCCGGGCCAATCTGCATCGGGCGAACGGCAGCTACAACAGCATCGCGCTGGCCGAGAACGGTGCGCGCGCGGCGCGCAAGAGCCTGGCGCTGGTCACCGATGCCTACTCGCAGGGCGCGGTGAGCGTGATCGAACTGCTCGACGCGCAGAACGCTGCGCTGATCGCCGACGAGGCGGCGTCGAATGCCGTCTACAACTTTTTGATCGACCTGATGAACGTCCAGCGGGCGTCGGGACGCTTCGATTTCTTCCGTGAACCGTCGGACCGGCGGGCGCTGATCGAGGCGTTGAACGACGCGGTGAACCGCGAGGAATGAGGAGCCAGCGCATGGTGGGAACGCGTGTCTTTTCGATCGTTTTGGCGGCAGCGTTCGCGCTGCTGACCGCCTGTACGCCCGCGACCGAGGTGGCGGCGGAGCGCACGGTGCGCGCGGTGCGCACCACCGTCGCCGAGACCAGCGCCGCCCAGCGCGCGCGCACGTTCTCCGGCACGTCGCAGTCGAGCCAGCAGTCGCGGCTGAGCTTCAAGGTCTCGGGCACGCTCGAGGCGCTGCCGATCGAGGTCGGCGACACGCTCGAGGCCGGCCAGCTGATCGCCCGCATCGACGCTGCGCAATACCAGCTGCAGGCGCAGCAGTTCGAGGCGACCCTGGTGCAGACCGAGGCCGCCCTGCGCAACGCGGCGTCGAACTACGAGCGCGTCAAAGGGCTCTATGAAAACAGCAACGCGTCGCGCAGCGATCTCGACGCGGCGCGCGCCAACGCCGAGTCGGCCCAGGCGCAGGTCGACGCTGCCCGCAAGCAGCTCGAGCTGGCGCGGCTCAACGTAGCCGACACCAGCCTGCGCGCGTCGAAGGCGTGCTCGGTCGCGTCGATCGACGTCGAGGTCAACGAGAACATCAGCGCGGGCGCGACCGTGGCGATGGTCAACTGCGGCTCGACCCTCGAGGTCGATCTCTCGATACCGGAAAACCTGATCGGCGGCATCGCGCGCGGCATGGCGGCCGAGGTCGCCTTCGACGCGATTCCCGACGTCGACCCGTTCACCGGCGAGGTGACGGAGGTCGGCGTCACGGCGCTCGACGGCGCCACCTTTCCGGTGACCGTCACCATTCGCGGTACCCATCCCGATCTGCGCGCCGGCCTGGCCGCCAACGTCCTGTTCCGCTTCACCCGGCCGGGGCGCGGCGATCTCGTGCTGCTGCCGCTCTCGGCGGTGGCGCGCGACGGCGCGAGCAGCTACGTCTTTCTCGCCGAGTCGACCACGGGCGATCAGGCGCGGGTCGTGCGGCGTCCGGTCACGCTCGGCGAGCTGACCGAGGACGGCGTCGAGGTGCTCGAGGGCGTCGTCGCCGGCGAGCGCGTGATCACGGCCGGCGTGTCGGTGATTCGCGACGGCTTGACCGTCCGCCTGGCGCCCGACGCCGCGGCGCCGGCAGACGCGGGCTGAGGCGGCCGCGGTGAACATCACCCGCCTCGCGATCGACCAGAACCGGGTCACCCTCATCCTGGTCGGCCTGCTGCTGCTCTCCGGCCTGATGGCCTATCAGTCGCTGCCCAAGGAGCAGGATCCGGGCTTCATCGTGCGCACGGCGGTCGTCACCACCCGCCTGCCCGGCGCCAGCCCCGAGCGCATCGAGCAGCTGGTGACCGACAAGATCGAGAAGAAGGCGCAGGAGATGCCCGAGGTCGACTCGATCACCAGCGAGTCGCGCACCGGCATTTCGATCGTCAAGGTCAACTTCCTCGAGCGCTACAAGACCATGCGCCCGATCTTCGATGATCTGCGGCGCAAGATCGACGACGTCGCCCGCGATCTGCCGCAGGGCGTGAACGGGCCGTTCGTCAACGACGAATTCGGCGACGTCTTCGGCAGCGTCTATACGCTCACCGGCGACGGCTTCAGCTACGCCGAGCTCGAAACCGTGGCGAGCGAGATCCGCGACACGCTGCTCGATCTGCCGCTGGTGGCCAAGGTCACGCTGCACGGCGTGCAGGAAGAGGTGGTCTTCGTCGAGTACAGCAACGCCCGCCTGACCGATCTCGGCCTGTCGCCGCAGCGGCTCTCGTCGGTGCTGGCGAGCGTCAACATCCTGTCGTCGGGCGGCAATCTGGTCAGCGGACGCGAGCGGATCGTGCTCGAGCCGACCGGCAACTTCGAGTCGGTCGAGGCGCTGCGGCGCACGGTGATCCAGCTGCCCTCGGGCAGCGTCGTCTACCTCGGCGATATCGCCGAGGTCACGCGCGGCTATCTCGATCCGCCCGACAGCCTGGCGCGGGTCAACGGTCAGCCGACCCTGGCGATCGCGATCTCGATGCGCGAAGGCGGCGACATCCTCAAGCTGGGCGAGGCGCTCGACGCCCGCATTCCGGAGATCCAGGCGTCGTATCCGTGGGGCATCGAGCTGCAGAAGATCTGGTTCCAAGCGGAGCTGGTGCAGGCCAACATCGACAACTTCACCAGCAACCTGCTGCAGGCGATCGCGATCGTCATCGCGGTCATGATCCTCACCCTGCGCCTGCGCACGGGCCTGGTGGTGGCCAGCCTGATCCCGTCGGCGATTCTGATCACCTTCTTCTTCATGCAGCTCTTCGGCATCACCATCAACCAGATCTCGCTCGCGGCCTTGATCATCGCGCTCGGCCTGCTGGTCGACAACGCGATCGTGCTGGTCGAGTCGGTGCTGGTGAAGCGCGAGGCCGGCATGGCGGCGGTGCCGGCGGCGGTCGAAGCCGGCGGCGAGCTGCTGATGCCGCTGCTCAGCTCGTCGCTGACCACGGCCGCGGCGTTCATGCCGATCGCGCTCGCCGAGTCGGCGGTCGGCGAGTACACCGCCGACATCTTCTACGTGGTGGCGATCACGCTGCTGACCTCGTGGATGCTGGCGATGACCGTCATCCCGCTGCTGACGACCAAGGCGCTGGCCGTGCGGCCGAAGACGGGCGCGAACGACGGCGACGTCTTCGACAGCCGCGCCTACCGCATTTACCGCGGGGTGCTGCTGGCCGCGCTGCGGCGCCCGCTGGTGTTCATGCTGCTGGTGGCGCTGACGTTCAGCGGCGCGATCGTCGGCCTCGGCTGGGTGCCGCAGGTGTTCATCGCGCCGTCGGAAGATCCCGTGTTCAACGGCAAGTTCGAAATGCCGCTGGGCACCTCGATCGAGACCACCGCGGCGGTGATGGCCGATATCGATGCCTATCTCCAGCGCACCTTCCATCGGTCCGAAACCGGCGAGGCGACGCTCAACAGCTGGCTGACCTTCATCGGCGACGGCGGTCCGCGCTTCACGCTGGGCCTCGATCCGCCCACCAGCAACCCGGCCAATGCGTTCCTGATCGGGCGCACGGTCACCGGCCCGGCGGTCGACGACATCCTGCCCGCGCTCGAGGACTACGTGCGCGCGCAGCATCCCGACCTGCAGGTGCAGATCGCGCGGCTCGAGAACGGGCCGCCCGTGGGCTATCCGATCCAGATTCGCCTGGCCGGCGAGAACCTCGCTGATCTCGAGCGGGTGGCGTCGTCGGTGACCGACCATCTCTATGCCCAGCCCGACGTCAACGCGGTCAAGAACACCTGGGGCCTGCCGACCAAGAAGCTGGTCGTGGCGATCGATCAGGAGCGCGCCCGCATGGCCGGCGTCACCAGCGACGACGTGGCGTTCTCGCTCCAGACCAGCCTGACCGGCATCGACATGACCGAGTACCGCGAAGACGATCAGCTGATTCCGGTCACGCTGCGCTCGGTGGCGGCCGACCGCCAGGACATCGGCAAGCTCGACGGCCTGAGCGTCTACGCCCAGGCGTCGGGCACGACCGTGCCGCTCAAGCAGGTGGCCGACGTGCAGCTGGTGTTCGAGCCGGGCGTGATCGAGCGCCGCGATCGCAAGCGCACGGTCACGCTCAAGGTCTCGCTGGTGCCGGGCACGACCGCCACCGAGGTCAACGCGCGCCTCTCGCCCTGGCTCGCCGCGGCCCAGGCCGACTGGCCCGCGGGAATCCGCTACGAAGAGGGCGGCGAGTCGGAGGAGTCGGGCGAGGCCAATCAGGCGATCGCCGACAAGCTGCCGCTCGCCGGCATGACGATCCTCCTGCTGCTGGTCGCGCAGTTCAACTCGGTGCGCCGGCCGATCATCATCCTGGCGACCATTCCGCTGGGCATGATCGGCGTGACCATCGGCCTGCTGGTGGCGAATTCGTCGTTCGGCTTTTTCACCCTGCTCGGCATCATTTCTCTCTCCGGCATCATCATCAACAACGCCATCGTGCTGCTCGATCGCATCCAGATCGAGGAGGAGCAGCTCGGCAAGTCGCCCCAGCAGGCCGTGGTCGCCGCGTGTCAGCAGCGCCTGCGGCCGATCGTGCTGACCACGGCGACCACCGTCCTCGGCATGATGCCGCTGTGGTGGGGCGGCACGGCGATGTTCAAGCCGATGGCGATTTCGATCATCTTCGGCCTCGCCTTCGCCACGCTGCTGACGCTGCTGGTCGTGCCGGTGCTTTACGCGCTCCTCTTCCGGCTGCGCTTCGATCGCACGGCGGGCTGATCAGACACGTTCGACAAATTCTGAACATCGGCGCATCCAACCCGCACAGGCACCCGAAAGCAAGGGATGGAGCAAGCGCTCAGGGCCTGTCGCCCGAGCCCATTCACTTCATTTCATGGAAGGAGTTCGACCGTGATCATTCGCCCCCTCTCCCTGACCCTTGTCGTCGTCCTCGTCGCCGGCCTGCTGGGCGTCGCCGCGCCGGCCGCGGCGTCCAGCCATCGCGAAGCACCGGGCATCCTGGGTTCGCCCCAGGTCGACGGCACCGATTTCTACATGTTCCGCAGCTACGAGCCCGGTCGTGACGGCTACGTCACGCTGATCGCCAACTACAACCCGCTACAGGACGCCTACGGCGGTCCGAACTACTTCCCGCTCGATCCCGACGCGGCCTATGACATCCACATCTCCAACGACGGCGACGCGATCGAAGACATCACCTTCCGCTTCCGCGTGGCCGAAGAGACCAAGAACATCGCGCTCGAGGTCGGTGAGGGCGCCAACACGGCGACCGTCGCCATTCCGCTGCAGAACGCCGGACCGTTCGGACCGTTCTTCGGCAACGGCGCGCTCAACACCGTGCGCCGCTACCGCGTGTCGGTGATCCGCGGCGATCTCGCCAACCCGACCAGCGTCGACAGCGCGATCAACCCGACCACCAACCGCGGCCTCTTCGGCATGCCGTTCGACAACATCGGCGAGAAGTCGATCCCGAACTACGCGCGCTACGCCCAGGGCCTGGTGCGTCCGATCCAGATTCCGGGCTGCAGCGACGAAGGCCGCGTCTTCGCCGGTCAGCGGCAGGAGTCGTTCGCGGTCAACCTCGGTGAGGTCTTCGACTTGGTCAACCTCAACCCGCTCGGTGACCCCGACGCCGGCCTGTCGGTGACCGACGACAAGAACATCACCAGCCTGATTCTCGAGCTGCCGATCGCGTGCCTGACCGAGGGCAACGGCGACGTCATCGCCGCCTGGACCACGTCGCGCCTGCCCAAGACGCGCATGCTCGGCGACGGCGACTCGGCGCCGCTGACCGTGGAGACCGGCGAGCTCGTGCAGGTGTCGCGTCTGGCCAACCCGCTGGTCAACGAGGTCGCGATCGGGCTGCCCGACAAGAACCGCTTCAACGCCAGCCAGCCGCGCAACGATCCGCAGTTTCTGACCTACGTCACCAACCCGACGCTGCCCGAGCTGCTCGAGATCCTGTTCGGCGTCACCGCGCCGAACCTCTTCCCGCGCGAGGACCTGATCCAGGTCTTCCTGACCGGCGTGCCGGGGCTGAACGACGACGGCTCGGTGGGCGAGATGATGCGCCTCAACACCGCCATTCCGCCGACGCCGCGCGCGCAGCAGAACAACCTCGGCGTGATCGGCGGTGATCTCGCCGGCTACCCGAACGGTCGTCGCCCGGGCGACGACACGGTCGACATCTCGCTGCGCGCGGTGATGGGCGTGCTGCTCGACGAGACCGTCGCACCCTCCGGCCAGCTGCCCTACACCGACGGCGCCGACCAGAACGCGATGCAGTTCGGCGACGCCTTCCCGTACCTGAACAACCCGCTGCCGGGCTCGCCCAACAGCGAGTGATCCCGACCGGGTGATCCCGACGGGTTGATCCCGGAAGGATGTGCTGCGGATCGACGCCCCCGCTCCGCGCTGGAGCGGGGGCGTTTGCATACCGCGGATCGCCCAAACCAAGGAGAATCAGCATGCGCAGTCAGTCAACAACCGCGACGACGATCCCGTCGTGCGCGCTGTGGATCGTTCTCGTCGGGCTGCTGGCGCTGCCGGCGCGGGGGCACGACATGTGGATCACGCCGATCGCCGACGCGGCGGTCGACGCGCCGGTGCGGATCGACGTCTTGGTCGGCCACGGCGGCGACAGCGATCCGGTGCGGCGAAGCGCCGAGCGCCTGGTGCGCTTCGAGGCGCACGGGCCGTCGAATGCGCCGCCGTCGACGGTCGCCGGCATCGACGGCGGGCTGCCGATGGGCGTGTTCCGCCCCGACGCGCCCGGCCCGTGGATCGTGGGCTACGTCAGCACGGCGGTCACCCACACGATGGAGCCGGCGAAGTTCGATGCGTACTTGGTCGAGGAAGGTCTCGAGGCCGTGCGCGCCCAGCGCCGCGCGCAGGGGACCGACGACCAGCCGGGCACCGAGTGGTATTCGCGCAGCCTGAAGACGCTGGTGTCGGTCGGCCCGGACGCGGCGGGCGCGCCGGCCGATCGCGCGATCGGGCTGCCGGTCGAGCTGCTGCTCGAGAAGGTCGACGGCGGTGCGGTCGTGGTGCGGCTCTTGGTCGACGGTGCGCCCACTGCGGACGCGCTGGTCGATCTGCGCCGTCCGGCGTCGGCGGAGGCGTCGGCGGCGGGGCGCACCGACGCGGAGGGTCGTTTGCGCCTGGCGCTCGGCGCCGACGCGGCCGATGCCGCCGCCGGCCCGTGGGTGGCGGCGACGGTGCACATGGTCGCCGAGAAGACGCCCGAGGCCGACTGGCGGACGACCTTCGCCACCCTCAGCTTTGTGCTGCCGCCGCCGTCCGCGGGCGGCGGCGGCTGAGGCGCGTCACTCGTCGATGCGCGCCTTGGTGATGACGATCGCCTCGACCGGCACGTCGCGGAACTTGCCGCGGCTGGTGGTGCGGGTCGCCGAGATCGCGTCGACCACATCCATGCCCTCGGTGACCTGACCGAAGACCGTGTAGCCCCAGCCGCGCGGGTCCTTGCGCGTGTGGTTCAGGAAGTCGTTGTCGACCGCGTTGACGAAGAACTGCGCCGTGGCGCTGTGCGGATCACCCGTGCGCGCCATGGCGACCGTGCCGCGGGTGTTCTTCACACCGTTGTCGGCCTCGTTCTGAATCGGCGAACGGGTCGGCTTGCGGTTCATGTCGGCGGTGAAGCCGCCGCCCTGGGCCATGAAGTTGGGGATCACCCGGTGGAAGACCGTGCCGTCGTAGAAGCCGTCGCGCACGTAGGTGAGGAAGTTCGCGACCGACTTCGGGGCTTTGTCGGGGAAGAGCTCGAGCGTGATGTCGCCCATCGTGGTTTGCAGCACGACGCGCGGGCGTTCGGCGGCGGGTGCGGCCGCGGCCGGTTCGGTTTCCTGAGCGATCGCGGGAACGGCTGCGATCGCGGTGAGCAGCAGGGCAGCGACGCCGACGAAGGCGAGAAGACGCGGAACGATGCGCATGGCAGAAACTCCTGAGCGAATTGGGGCCTGATCGATGGCAAGGTAGGGAAGGCGATGCGAGGCATTCAACCCTAAAGCAGCCGGTTCGTCGGCGCAACCGTGCTGCGGGACGATGCGCCGGGCGCGAGGGACGTGACGTCTTCTGGGCGGGACGGCGCGCCGTGAGGAAGGATGCGGATTGTGGCAGACTAGCGAGAACGCTTTTCCTCTGATCGTGACCACGCAGGCGCCGTCGGGTCGATCGTTCGATCGATGCGGCCATGCGCACCTCCACCGCGCCGCGATCCCTGCCTTGCGCACGTCCCACCCTTCACATCGACCTTAGGAGATCTGCCATGGCTCCGTCTCGCGACACTGCCGCGGCCCGACGCACCACACGCTGGTGCGGCCTGGCGCTCGGCCTGTCCCTCAGCCTTGTTGCGCTCCCGACCCACGCGGATGCACCGCCTGCCGCCGACGCCCCCATCACCGACGCTCCCGCCGCCAGCGCCGCGCCGCTCGACGCCGACGCGGCCGCCAAGCGCCTGGCGGTCCAGAAGGCCGCGTCTGACGCCAAGAAGGCCCAGCTGGGTCTGACCAAAGACCGCAGCAAGCCCAAGAACGAATTCCCCGGCGAAGCCGCCGCGTGGCGCGCGCGCTTCCTGCAGACGCCGAACGACGTCAGCCCGATCCGCCTCAACCTCGACGCCAAGGCTGCGATCGAGGCGCGTGAGGCGGCGCAGCGCGGCGCGCTCGACGTGCCCAACGCCTTCATCGAGTCGCTCGGTCCGGGCAACCTCGGCGGCCGCGTCCGCGGCGTCGTGGTCGATCCCAACGATCCGGACACGCTGCTCGTCGGCAGCGTCTCGGGCGGCCTGATCAAGACCGAGGACGGCGGCCAGACCTGGCGCATCATCAACGACTTCCTGCCGTCGCTGGCGATCGGCAGCCTGCTGGTCGATCCCGACGATCCCAACACCGTTTGGGCCGGCACCGGTGAAGGCTTCTTCAACGTCGACGCGGCGCGCGGCCTGGGCATCTACAAGAGCACCGACTTCGGTGAGACGTGGACGGTGGTCGCCAACACCGAGAACAGCGACTTCCACTTCGTCAACCGCCTGGTGCGCATCCCGGGCACGGGCGTGCTGATCGCCGCCACCCGCACCGGCCTGTGGCGCACGACCAACGAAGGTCTGGTCTGGCGCGAGGTCAGCGGCATCGTGACCAACAGCCGCGGCTTCACCGACATCCAATACGATCCGAGCCTGACCAGCCGGATCTACGCGTACCACTTCGGTTCGGGCAACGCGACCCGCCGTCTCTATCGCTCGACCGACTTCGGCAACAACTGGACCGAGCTCGGTGCGACCGAGGGCATTCCGACCACCAACATCCGCCGCATGGAGATCGGCGTCGGCACCGACGGCGTGGTCTATCTCTCGGTCGCCAACGGCAACGACGCGACCAACGGTCTGTACCGCTCCACGCCCGGCGGCGACGCCTTCCGCCAGACCGCATCGACCACGGCGTTCATCGAGCGCCAGGGCTGGTATGACCTGCCGATCGCGGTCGATCCGACCGACTCCGACATCGTCTACATGGGCGCGGTCGATCTTTTCCGCACCACCAACGCGGGCACCACGATCACCAAGCAGACGTTCTGGAACCCGGGCGCCGGCCAGGGCCCGCAGTTCGTCCACGCCGATCATCACGCGATCGTCTTCCATCCGACCAATCCGCAGATCTTCTGGGTCGGCACCGACGGCGGCGTGTTCCGCACCGACGACGGCGGTAACACCTACGTCGATCTCAACAACGACGTCCGCCTGACGCAGTTCTACGGCATCGCGGTCAGCCCCGACGGCGAGCGCGCGATCGCGGGCAACCAGGACAACGGCAGCGTCCTCTACTTCGGCAACGAGGCCAGCTGGATCCTGTTTTGGGGCGGTGACGGCGGCTACTGCGCGTGGGATCAGCAGGATCCCAACTTCCTCTGGGGCGCCAACCCCAACGGCGGTATGTTCGTGTCGGCCGACGGCGGTCTGAGCATCACCCAGATCGCGCTGCCCGACACCGTCGGCGCCGCGTTCATCACGCCGTTTACGATCGATCCCAACGACGGCAACCGGGTGATGGTCGGCACCGACAACGTTTTCCTGACCGAGAACGGTCGTCTGGGCGCCGCGGCCACGTGGAGCGACGCGTCGGGTACGCTCGGCGGCATCTCGGCGATCGAGTTCAGCCCGCTCGACGGCACGATCGGCTACGCTGGCACCTTCGGTGGCCAGCTCTCGCGCATCACCGATCTGGGCGGCGCCAACACGGTCACGACGATCAACAACAACCTGCCGGCCGGCTCTGCGATCACCGGCATCGAGGTCGACGTCAACGACCCGAGCGGAGACACGATCTTCGTCACCCTGGGCAACTACGCGGCCGACCGCGTGTGGAAGACCACCAACGGCGGCGCCAGCTGGAGCTCGATCGCCGGCGATCTGCCCGGCATCCCGCTCTTCGACCTCAAGGTCGATCCGACCGACCCGAACCGCCTGTGGCTGGGCAGCGAGCTCGGCCTGTGGACCACGACCGACAACCCGGCCGAGGGTGCCATCAGCTGGAACCGCTACGACTTCGGCGTGGCCTGGACGCGCGTCCAGCAGCTGATCTGGAGCGACGACAACACGCTGTGGGTCGGCACCCACGGTCGCGGCATGTTCCGCGTCAACCGCAGTCCGCTGCAGGTCGAGATCAGCGACACGGTGATCGACAGCGCGCTTTGCGACGCCGACGGCGTGCTCGACGACGGCGAGCGGGCGGTGCTGCCGGTGACGGTCGAGAACCTCGGCGAGGCCGGAGTCGGCAGCGTCACGGTCACGCTGACCAGCGCCGATCCGAGCCTCGACGTCTTCCGCGAGACGCTCGACTTCGGCTCGATTCCGGCCGGCGACGCGGTGACGGGCGACTTCGAGGTGATCCTCGATCTCGCCAGCTGCGTCGACCGCATCGACCTCACCGCCACGGCGACGTGGAGTGGTGTCAGCACGTCGACCACGCGCGGCCTCCTGGTCGGCGCCGACGTCGCCGAGACGACCGGCACCTTCGCCGACGGCGCCGAATCGGCCGACACGCAGCTGATCTCGAACCTCGAGCTCGGTCTGACCGGCTGGTCGCGCGTCACGACGCAGGCCAACACCGGCACGTCGAGCTGGTTCACGCCCGACGAGGAGAACTTCACCGACAAGTCGCTGGTCTCGCCGGTGCTCGAGATGCTGCCGGGCGGCAACGTGCTGACCTTCTCGCTCTACTACGACATGGAAGGCGATCCGTCGCAGTATTGGGACGGTACGCTGCTCGAGATGCGGGTCGGTGACGGTCCGTGGTTCGACATCGGCAACCTGAGCACCGTGCCGTACGACGGTCCGCTCTTCACCAACAACACGGCCAGCCAGCGTCCGGCGTGGTCGGGCGTGCAGACGACCTGGCGCGACGCCACGGTCGATCTCGGCACGACCTACGAGGGCGAGCAGATCCAGTTCCGCTTCCGCACGATCTGCGACACCCTGGCGGCGAACGTCGGTTTCTGGGTCGACGACATCGCGATGACCAACGTGCGCTACGACGAAGCGCCGACCTGCGATACCGGTGTGTGTGACGCCATCTTCGACGACGGCGTCGAGACCAACGACACCAGCCGCTGGTCGGCAACGGTCGGCGGCAGCTGAGCCGTCCGATCCGCTGACGCGCCGGCGACTTCGGTCGTCCGGCGCGCGAACGCCCCGCTGTGTGCGATGGCACAGCGGGGCGTTTTGCATGGGCGCAAGGGGGCGCGACGCGGGTTGCTTGCCGCACTTGCATAGGCGCATTCGCTCATGCGCGCCCGGGCCGATGTCTCCCAATAGGGAATATGTCGCTTGAATGGTTCTATGGTGCCTATTGTGGGTCATATTGACGATGCTTCCCACGACATCTGTCAACCGTCAACCCTCTGATCGCTCGAGGAGACATCCCTATGGCCACAGCCTGGTCTGCTGGCGTCCGGTGTGTGCTGCACCGGCGCATCTGCCTGATCGCACTCGCTCTCAGTCTTGCCGCGACGTCCCTTCAAGCCGACGCGCCGCCGTCGGCCGCCGCGCCCGATCCGCCGTCGCCCACCCCGCCGACGACAGCATCGTCCGCAGATCGTCCTGAGGTAAAAGACGGCGCGCCGGCGCAGCTGCCGGACGCCGACGTTCCGGCGGCGCATGCCGCACCCGCGGTCGACGGCGCATCGGGCACGACCGCGGCGCGATCCGGCAGCGGCAAGGCGATGCCCGAAGGGTTTCCTGACCAAGCGGCTGCGCACTGGGCGCGATTCCTGAAAACGCCGGACGGCAAGAATGCTGTGCGTCTCAAGATCGAGGCGAAGGCGCAGATCGAAGCGGAGGAGGCCCTCCGCAGTACGGAGTCGGCCTTTGCCGATGCCTACATCGAATCGATCGGGCCCGGCAACGTGGGCGGTCGTATGCGCGCGATCGCGGTCGATCCCAACGATCCCGACGTGCTCCTCGCCGGCAGCGTGTCGGGCGGCCTGCTCAAGACCGAAGACGGTGGCGAGCATTGGCGCTTCGTCAACGACTTTATGCCCACGCTCGCGATCGGCAGCCTGCTGGTCGATCCCGACGATCCGCGCGTCGTGTGGGCCGGCACGGGCGAAGGCTACAACAACAGCGGGAGCGCCCAGGGGCTGGGCATTTACCGGAGCACCGACTTCGGCGACACCTGGACGGTGCTGCCGAGCACAGAGACGCTCGACTTCTGGTACGTCAACCGGATGGCTCGCATTCCGGGCACGTCGGTGCTGGTTGCGGCCACGCACACGGGCCTGTGGCGCACCGAGGACGACGGTGTCTCGTGGACGCGCGTGGTGCATGCCTCGTTCGGCAACGGTTTCACGACGGTCGTCGTCGATCCGAGCCGGGTCGATCGGCTCTACGCGTTCTTGTTCGCCAGCGGCGACGGCAATCGACGCGTCTATCGGTCCGTCGATGCCGGCCTCAGCTGGCAGAGCCTCGGTGATGCCGAGGGATTGCCGACCACGAACGTCGGCCGCATGGAGATCGCCGTGGGCACCGACGGCGTGGTCTACGTCCTTGCGACCAACGGCTTCTACGAGACCCGCGGTCTGTATCGCTCCGAACCCGGTGGCTCGGCGTTTCAGAAAACGGCTGTGAACCAGTCCTTCATCCAGAGACAGGGCTGGTACAACCTGTACGTCGCCGTCGACCCGTCGAATTCCGATCGCGTGTATGTGGGCGCGGTCAATTCGTTCCGAAGCGAGAATGCCGGCTTCAACTTCAGGCAGATCGGCTCTACCAATCGCCATCCGCCGGCGTCGCAGTCTTTCGTGCACGCAGACGCCCACGCGCTCGTGTTCCATCCCACCGATCCGTCGGTGTTTTGGATCGCCACCGACGGCGGCGTGTTCCGTGGGGAAAACTACGGCGCCGCCTTCACCGATCTGAACAACGACGTGCGCGTGACGCAGCCGTACGATCTCGCGGTTCATCCCGACGGCACGCGCGCGATCATCGGCACGCAAGACAACGGCACGCTGCTCTACCACGGCGATGACGAGACGTGGCTGTGGGTGGTGGGTGGCGACGGCGGGTTCTGCGCCTGGGATCAGCAGGAGCCCGACGTGGTCTGGGCCTCGACGCCCCACGCCAATCTGCTGGTCTCGCACGACGGCGGCGTCACGTACGTGGATGCGCAGGGGCCGCCCGACAGCGCGGGCTCTCCGTTCATCGCACCGTTCATGCTCGATCCCAGCGACGGCAGTCGCCTGGTCGTCGCCACCGACAACATCTTCTTCGCCGAGAACGCGCGTCAGGCCGCGCAGGGGCAGGCGAGCTGGCAGGACGTCACCGGCTGGATCGGCCGCTTCGGCGTGTCGGCGCTGGAGATCAGTCCGCTCGACAGCACCGTGGCGTACGTGTCGAACTTCGAGAGCAACTTGTACCGCATCACCGATCTCGGCGGTGCCAACGTGATGACGGACATCTTTGTCGACGGGCAGCTATGGGCAGGTCCGATCAGCACGATCGAGGTCGACATCCACGATCCGACCGGGCAAACGCTCTACGTCGGCGGCTCGGGCTATTTTGCAAGTCGGGTGTGGAAGACCGTCGACGGTGGCCTCAGCTGGATCAACATGTCGCCCAGTCTGCCTGCGATACCGGTGTTCGATATCGCGGTCGATCCGGTCGAGCCGGGTCGTATTTGGGTCGCCACCGAGCTCGGTCTGTGGACGACGGACGGCCGCGACGTGGGTGAGCGGTTCATTTGGGAGCGCGTGGACGTCGCTGTTCCCTGGACGCGCGTCACCCAGCTCCTGTGGCGTGGCAATACGCTGTGGATGTCGACCTACGGACGCGGTGTCTTCCGTCTGCACAGGAGTCCGCTGAAGGTCACGATGGCCGACGCGCTGCGCGAAGACGCCGCGTGCGATGGGGATCACGTGCTCGACGACGGTGAACGCGCCTTGCTGCCGGTGACGATCGAGAACCGCGGTCGTCGCGCGGCGCCGAACGTGCGCGTGACGCTTGCGAGTGCGCGCCCTGACCTGACGGTGCTGAACGAGACCGTCGACGTCGGCACGATTCCGGCGGGTGGTTCGGTCACGCATCCGTTCGCGCTCACGCTGGATCTCAGCGCATGTCTCGAATCCATCGACGTGACGGCCACGGCAACCACCGTCCGCGGCGTCGACGTCGCGGCGACGCGCACATTGCCGGTGGGCCTGGACATCGCCTCGACGACCGGCACCTTCGCCGACGGCGCGGAATCGGCCGACACGCTGCTGACGACGGAATTGTTTCTCGGCAGCGACGGTTGGGAGCGTGCGACGACGCAGGCCTATACGGGCACATCGAGCTGGTATGTGCGCAACGAGCCCAACTATGCCGACAAGTCGCTGATCTCGCCCGTGCTCGAGATGCTGCCGGGCGGCAACGTCCTGACGTTCGCGCTCTACTACCGCTTGGAAAACAACACGGTCAACGGCTACCGTGACGGCACGCTGCTCGAGATGCGCATCGACGATGGCGACTGGTTCGACATCGGCCATCTCAGCACGGTGCCCTACGACCGTGCGCTCGGCCCGCTCAACTCGGCCGGCAATCGGCCCGCTTGGATGGGCACGCAGACCGCGTGGCGCGCGGCGACCGTCGATCTCGGCACGACCTACGAGGGCGAGCGCATTCAGTTCCGCTTTCGCCATGTCTCTGACCATCTGGGGCATGCCGTCGGCTTCTGGGTCGACGACATCGCAATGACCAACGTGCGCTACGGCGAAGCGGTGACCTGCGACACGGGCACGTGCACGGCGATCTTCGCTGACGACGCGGAAACTGCCGACACCGGCCGCTGGTCGGCGACGATCGGCGGCTTCTGAGCCGTCCGTCACGATCGACGTCGGTGACTTCGGTCGTCCGGCGCGCGAACGCCCCGCTGTGTGCGATGGCACAGCGGGGCGTTTTGCGTTTTGGGGACGGTCTCGCTGATCGTGCGCGGCTCATCGCATCATGCTGGCTTCCATCACCTGATCGATGATCGCCGCGATGTCTGGTTCCGCGTAGAGCGCAAGATCGGCTGCGTCTTCGTCGTCCATGAAAAGGCGGAGATAGACGCTCGACAAACGATCGTTGAGGGTCACCTCGAACGTGAAAGCTCGCTCTTCGTCGATCTCCATCGTCAGAAGCACATCGCGTACCTCCGAGGCCACGCGGCGGTCGACGTTCTGGAGCTGCTTGAAGACCTTTCCAAGAAATGCGGGGATCTGCTCAGCGTCGAAGTTCATCGACGATTCGATCAGGCCGTCGGGCGGTCCGCTCGTGACCTCGGTGAGCGCGGGCGGCTTCGTAGGTTTGATCTGCTTGTCACGAAGCTTCTCAAGCTTCTTGATCGCTTTCTGGGCTTCTCGCTTGACCAGCGGAATCGGAGATTCGGTACAGGGTTGGATCAGCGGAATAGTCTCGGTCGCTTTGGCGCGGGCGAGGGTTTCGATAACATTGGGTGTGATGTCGGGGTCGTCGATGAGGCTGCAGAGGAGTTCGACGGTCTCCTGGCGCTTTGATTTGATCTTGACCAGGGCTTCGGGGAGCATTCTTCGGGCGATTGAGTATCGTGGGTCTTTCAAGATCAACGTAGTCTGGTCGTATACAGCAGGATTCATTCGGATTCGTATGGCTTCCCCTATGTGCCATCCGTACTCTGCGTAGCCGTTGAATTTCTCGAAGTGCTCGGCACGAAGTCGATCCTGCTCCTTGATGGTCAACGCCGAAAAATTGTGAGGTAATTTGTGATCTGATTCGATCTGTGGGCGTACGCGCTTCATTTCGCCAATGAGCAATAAGGGGTCGATTTGAGACTTCCTGATGATCATCATCGCATCGCATCGAGCTCCGTGCGAACGTAGTTCTGGAAGCTTGCTGAACAGCAAGGGGGCGGCAAGCTCTAGGTCGTCTGGGCGATCTTGCAAGTCCCAGATGCGCTCGACAGGCACGCCATTTTTTCTCAGCATACTTGCCAAGTCGGCGCGCTCCTTTGTCGCTAGATAGGCTCGCTGGTTCATTCCGGTTTGAATCTCACGATAGTCACTTTGCCTTGTTCGACGAGCTCTCGAAATTTCTTGCTGATCTTGGTTCTGTCAGTCACGGCGATGATCACTTTGCGGTTGGTTTTCTCAGCTTCCGCGAGAAAATCTCGCACTTGACTTGTGTGACTGAGTTGCTGCACGCCTTTGATCTCCAGCAGTAAGCCATCGGTCAAGCCATCTGGAACGCGAAAGCTCTTGGAACTGCCATCGATCACCAGTCTTTCCGTGTTCTTCGAGAACTCCACTGCATTCAGTACGGCTTTTTCGAACGCCTTGCCAAACCGAACGTTCTCCGCCAACCGCGCGGCCTTGATGCTCGCCGATGCGCCGCCTGGTACGCCTGGCGCTGCTGTTGCCGCCAGGTCGAGCGCGATGCCGCCCGCGTCGAGAACCGCGCCGGGCACGTTGCCGGCTGCGATATTGGCCATCAAGCTGCCGACGCCGATCGCAACGTTGGCTACATCCCACGGCGTTTCGGCCGCGCGGCCATCCGGATCGATCAACGTGACCGGATTGTTGAACCCGTAGCTGTAGCGATTCCACGTCTGCGGACGCTGCAGGTCGACGCTCTCCCGCGCCGGATCAACGCTCAGGAAGCGCGCCGTCCACGGACTGCAGAAGCGGGCACGCATGTAGTCGAGCTCGACCTGGACGCCGCCAGCACCGCCGAGCGTACCAAGGTCGCGCTCGTGCCCCGTGAAGCGCTTGCGCTCCGGGTCGCCGAGCGACGCCGCGAGGTCGATCGGCTCGCCGAAGCCGAAGACGTGCTGGGTTCGCAGGCCGTCGAAGCGGTCGCCGATCAGGCGCGGCGTGCCCAGGTGGTCGACGACGGTGTCGCGCACGCCGATCGAGCCATCGTCGAAGCGCACGCGCGACGCCAGCATCGTGCCGTCGCGGTACACGTAGTCCTGCATCCACCGCCACGTGCCGGCGTTGCCGCCGTCGGTTTCGTACGTCGTCAGCACCGAGCCGTCGAGATCGCGCAGCGTCCAGTGCTCCGCGATTTTGCCGGTTCGCGGATCCCAGTCGAAGGTGAAGAGCCGCTCGCCGTCGACCGTGAAGATGTGCGTGCGCGCGGGGAAGTTGCGCGTCTGCATGCGGTCGAGGACGTCGTAGCCGTACGTCTCGCCGGCCCACGCCGTCAGGTTGCCGACAGCATCGTAGACGCCCGAAGCCAGGCGGTTCGAGGACGCCAGGATGGGAAGTGTTCTGTGGACGCCGTCGGTGGTGATGCGGTCCAGGTTGCCGAAGCCGTCGAAGCGGTATTCCTGCGCTGAGCCGCTGCCCAAGTTGTAGGAACGCAGCCGGTTCACGCCGTCGAAGCCGTACCACTCCGCACCGCGCGCGCGGACGTTGCCCGAGCCGTCGAAGCGATGCTCGCCGAGGGCGGCGACGCCTTGGGCGACGAAGAGCGGATCGTTGGTCGGCAGCAGGTTCTTTGACTCCTCGGAGGAACCCGGCCAGCTGGCCGGCCACGATGCGCGGATGTCGCGCGGACGCGGCAGGCCGCTCGCATCAGGGACGACGACGACGCGCAGACCGCTGGCGTGGTCGATGCGCGTCGCCATCCCGCTGACGTCGTACTTCATGGAGCTCAACAGACCTGGGATCGACGACAGATAGCCGCGGTCGTACGTGCGG
>JBCCOR010000004.1:0-23722 GCA_039025295.1 Acidobacteriota bacterium | reverse complement strand
CCTGAGCCAGCGCCGGGGCCCCGCCCCCCGCGCCGTCATCCCCGGGTCGGCCGTGGGGCCCGCCCCCGGGGGTCGCCCGCAGCGGGCGCGCCGGGCCCTACCCGGGCCGGGCGGCCCCCCCCTCCCGCGAGACGACGACCGCGCTTCGGTGACGAATCGCCTGACCGCGTCGCTGACCCTCCGGCAGCCCCTGCGCCGCGGGCGAGGACGCGAGGTGACGACGGCCACGGAGCGCGCGGCGGCGAAAGAGCTCGAGGCGCAGCAGTTCGATCTGCAGCACGCGGTGGCCATCCGGCTGCGGGCGACGGTCGTGGAGTATTGGCTGACGACCGCCGCGCGGCGTGCGCTGGAGATCTCCAAAGAAAGTGAACAGCGATCGCTGGTGCTGCTCGAAACCCTCCGCCGACTGATCGAAGCCGAGGTCCTGCCGCGGGCGGATCTCGTCCAGCTCGAAGCGGATCTCGGGTCGAGGACGGCGAACCGCATCGCCGCGGAGCGCACCCTCCACGCGGCGCACCGACGCTTGGCGATCGAAATCGGGCTGCGCTTCGAAGAGGCCGAGCGCCTGCCGCTGCCGGTCGATCGGTTCCCGGCGTTCGAGACCGATGCCGACCTGCTGTCGGCGACGGCGCTGGCGCGTCAGGCGCGGGCGACGCGGTCGGACGTGCGCGCGGCGCTGTCGCGCCGGGACGCCGCGGAGATTCTCCGCCGCGCCGCGAAAGACCAGCTGGCGTCGCGGCTCGATCTGGTGGTGACGCCGTCGTACCAAAGCGTCGAGCTCGGCGGCGCGGCGAGCGACGCCTTCGGGCCGCTGAGCGGCGGGGTCGACGGATTCGGCGGTTTCGTCGGATTCGAGTTCGAGCGGCCGCTGGGCAATCGTCGCGCCCGGGGTGATTTGCTGCAGGCCGAGGCCGATCTCCGGCAGAGCGAGCTCGAGGTCGACCAAATCGCCGAGCGCATCGGCGTCCTCGTTCTCGATTCGGCGCAGGCCGTGGCGGACCGCCGCGCGCAGCTCGAGCGCATCACGGCGGCGCAGGAGCTCTTCGCCACGGTGGTCGAAAACGAGGAGAAGAAATTGCGCGCCGGCACGTCGACGCTGATCGACGTGATCTCTCAAAGCGATCGCCTGACCGGGGCCCAGCAGCGGCAGGTGAACGCCGAGCTGGCGCTCGCCCTCGCGATGCTCGAGCTGCGCTTCCAATCGGGCACCCTGGTGGACCAGGTCGGCGACCAGATCGCGGTGGCCGCGGACGATCTGCTCACGCTGCGGGGCATCGGCGACGAGTGACGCCGTGCGCCCGAAACCGAGAACGCCATGATCAAATTCCAAGAAAAGCTGTTCCGCAAGTCGGTGCTCGCCAAGATGACGTCGCCCGAGCAGCTCGATCAGGCGCTGCGCGTGACCCGTCCGAGCGGCTGGCTCTCGCTTCTCGCCGTGGTCGCACTGATCCTCGCTGCGCTCGCGTGGGGCATCTTCGGCACCCTGTCCACGATGGCCGAGGGCCCGGGCATGCTGCTCCGACAGAGCGGCGTGGTGGGTTTGACCTCGACCGGTCACGGCCAGGTCGAAGCGATGCTGGTGGCCGTCGGCGATCACGTGGAGAAAGGACAGGTGGTCGCCACCGTCCGCCAGGAGCTCATGCAGCGCGAGATCGCCGATCTGGAGCAGAAGCGGGCTGAGCTCGACGCCCTCCGCCTCGATTTGGAGCGCTACATCGCGGCGCAGACCAAACTCGACGACGCGAGTCTGGCCCAGCGTCGTCAAAACCTGGAGCAGCGCATCGGCACGCTCGAACGCGAGCAGAAGCTCCTCGAAGAGAGCGTGACAGCGCGTCGCGAACTGCTCGAAGACGGCCTGATCACGCAGCAGATGCTGCTGACCAGCGAGCAGCAGCTCAACCTGTCGAAGGATCGGCTCGCGAGTGCCCGCCTCGAGCTCAACGGACTGGCGCTGGAGCGGCTCAAGACCGAGCAGGATCTGGAGCAGCGGCTGGAGCTGAAGCGCGCCGAGATCCGGGAAGTCGATCTGCGATTGAGCGGCCTCAGAGACCAGCTGGCGGAGAGCATTCAGGTGGTGTCGACCCACGCCGGCAGGGTCATCGAGCTGATCGTCAACGAGGGTGATCTCGTCGGCCGAGGCTCGCTGGTGCTCAATATGGAGGTCGACGCGGAGGAGCTGATGGCCGTGGTCTTCGTGCCCGCATCCCTCGGCAAGCAGGTCGAGGTCGGGATGCAGGCGAATATCTCGCCCTCGAACGTGCAGCGCGAAGAGTACGGCTTCCTGCTGGGGACGGTCACGCGCGTGGCCGACTTCCCGTCGACGACGCCGGGCCTGCTGCGACTGCTGGCCAACGACGATTTGGTTTCCAAGCTCATGGAAGAAGAGCCGCCGATCCGGGTCGATGTTGCGCTCGAGCGCAATCCCGAGACGCCGACCGGCTACGCCTGGTCGTCCCGTCTCGGACCGGAACAGCGGATCTCCAGCGGCACGGTGTCGCAAGGAAGCCTCATCGTGCGCCAAGATCGACCGATTTCCCTCGTCATTCCGCTGCTGCGGAAAAAGATGAATCTCTGATGACGCAGCGCGAGAAGCTCTTCACCGAGTTCGACGGCGAGGTCGAATTCGGACCGCGCCGCAAGGCGCCGCCCGCGCCGCCGCGCAATCCGATGCTCTACCGCATCTACCGGCGCTTGGCGGCACCGTTTCGGCGGCGCTTCTACACGCCGACCGTCCTGCAGATGGAAGCCGTGGAGTGCGGCGCGGCGGTCCTCGGCACGGTGCTGGCGCACTACGACCGGTGGGTTTCCTTGGAAGAGCTGCGCTTTGCCTGCGGCGTCTCGCGGGACGGGTCCAAGGCGTCGAACGTGGTGCGTGCCGCCCGCCGCTACGGTCTCCGGTCAGAGGGCTTCCGGATGGAGCCCGAGGACCTGCGCACGCTCCAAACGCCGATGGTGCTGCACTGGAAACTCCAGCATTTCGTGGTGCTCGAAGGCTTCCACAACGGCGAGGTCTACCTCAACGATCCCGCGATCGGTCCGGTGCGGGTCAGCGAGAAAGAGCTCGACGAGAGCTTCACGGGCGTCGTCTTGCTCTTCGAGCCCAGACCGGATTTTCAGCCTGGCGGCGAACCGCCGCAGTTCATTCTGTCCCTGCGCCGCCGTCTGGAAGGCACCCGCGCCTCGCTCCTCTACGTCTTGCTGGCCGGCTTCGCGCTCGCCATCCCGGGCATCGTCGCGCCGGTATTCAGCAAGGTCTTCGTCGACTACGTCCTGCTGCGCCAGTTCGGCACATGGCTGGTGCCGCTGGTGGTGGGCATGGTGGCGACGGCGATCGTACTCGGCGCGCTGACGTGGCTTCAGCAGAGCTATCTGCTGCGCTTCGAAACCCGACTCTCGCTCACCGAATCGAGTCGCTTTCTCTGGCACGTCCTGCGCCTGCCGGTCGAATTCTTCACGCAGCGCTTTGCCGGCGACATCTCCGATCGCGTGCGGATCAACGACCGCGTGGCGCGGCTGCTCTCGCGCGACCTGGCGGCGAACGTCGTCGGCATGCTGATGATCGTGTTCTTTGCCGTCGTGCTGCTGCAGTACGACGTGGTCTTGACGCTGCTCGGGATCTTCGTGGTGTCCCTCAACATCGTGCTGCTGCAGTGGGTCTCGCGACGCCGGATCGACGGCAACCGGAGCCTGCTCCAGGAGCAAGGCAAGGTCGTCGGTACGGCCATCGGCGGTTTGCAGATCATCGAATCCGTTAAAGCGAGCGGCGGAGACGGCAATCTGTTCGAGCGCCTGATGGGCTACCAAACCAAGGTCGTGAATACGCGGCAGGAGCTCGAGCGCTACACCCAATATCTCGAGGCTGCGACGCCGACGCTGGGCGCGCTCAACGCGGCGGTCATCCTCGGCTACGGCAGCTTGAAAGTGATGGATGGCACTCTCACGCTCGGTGATTTGATCGCCTTCCAGGCCTTGATGGGCGGGCTTGCCGCGCCGGTGCAGCGGCTGGTGAGCTTGGGCAGCAAGCTGCAGTCGGCCGTCGGCGACATGGCGCGCCTCGATGACGTGCTCCTCTATCCGACCGAGGTCGAGACCGAGATCGACGCCGGGGCGCTGGCGGCGCAGGCCGTGCCGCGTCTGGAGGGGCGACTCGAGCTGCGCGGGCTTCGCTATGGCTACAACCCCCTCGAAGCGCCGCTCGTCGACGATCTCGACCTGACCCTCGAACCGGGGGCGCGGGTCGCGCTGGTCGGCGCGACGGGGAGCGGCAAGTCGACGGTGGCCAAGCTGGTGACCGGGATCTTCGAGCCGTGGAGCGGCGAGGTCCTCTTCGACGGCAAGCCCCGCGCGGCGTGGCCGAAGTCGGTGCTCACCACGTCGGTGGCGTCGGTCGACCAGACGATTATGCTCTTCGAAGGGACGCTGCGCGACAACCTCACGCTGTGGGACAAGACGCTGCCGCTGTCCGAAGTCGTCGCCGCGGCCAAGGGCGCCGCCATTCACAACGACATCGCAGCGCGCGCCGGCGGCTACGACAGCCTCGTGGAGGAGAAAGGCGCCAACTTCAGCGGCGGTCAGCGCCAGCGTCTCGAAATCGCCCGCGCGCTGACCCTCAATCCGTCGATCCTGGTCTTGGACGAAGCGACGAACGCCCTCGATCCGGCCACCGAGCTGCGCATCGACCGTCATTTGCGTCGTCGCGGCTGCACGTGCCTGATCGTCGCCCATCGCCTGAGCACGATCCGCGACGCCGACGAAATCATCGTGCTGGATCGCGGACGAATCGTCGAGCGAGGCGTTCACGACGAGCTCGAGAAGCTCGGCGGCCACTACGCCAAGCTGATCGCCTCTTTCTGATGTCGCCTCTGCTTCGATGATGGACACACACAGCGATCTCCATCCGTCGATCGCGGCTGCGCTCGGATTCGACGACGCGCCGGTGTTCGAGATCGGTGGCAACGAGCCGCTGCCGCTGGCGTCGGACGATGCCGCGTGGCTGATCGAAAGCGGCGGCGTCGAAGTCTTCTACCGGCGACGCCTGGGCGATGCGGTCGGCCGGCGTCGACATCTCGCGAGCTTCGACGCCGGCCAGATCGTCTTCGGCCTCGGCTGCACGCAGGCATTGACCACGGAGGGCGTGGCGCTGTCGTCGACCCGCGTGCGTCGGATCGATCTCGCGTCCGTCGAGGCCATCGACGACGCGGCGGGCCGCGCGGCGCTGAAGCCGATGGTCGAAGGATGGGTCACCGGTCTCCTCGCTGGCCTCGCCGGCGCGACGGCGGACGGCGCCGTGCCGACCTCGGCGCGGGACATCAAGGCCGGGCAAGAGGTGCGCCTCACATCCGGCGATGCGGTCACCGCCTCCGGCGCCGACGTCGTGTGGATCCGTCACATCGCAGGCCGCAGCGCGCTTCTCGGCCAGGATGCGCTGATCATCGCGCCCTCGAACCGGCTCATGCCGGTGACCCGGAGCGCATGGCTCCGCGCCGAGGAAAAAACGGTGCTGTCCTGCATCGGCACCGCCATTCTGATTCGCTCGCGAGGAATCTGGCCGAGCTTGACCGGGCTCCACGGCGTGCTGCTCGAGCATTTGGCGCAGATGGATCAGCGGGACGATGTCCAGCGGCGGCGTCGCATCGAGCAGCGGGGTCAATTCGACCTCTCGGCCATGCGATCCGGTCAGGCCCAGCTGGCGGCGGTCCTCGACGCCGGGACGGAGGCAACGCTGCGGCTCGACGAGTCGCAGGATCCGATCTTCGCAGCGTGCCGGCTGGTGGCGGAGTCCATGGGCTTGACGCTGCGCATGCCGCCCAAGTCGGCGTTCAGCAGCGGCGTCAACAACCTTACGCAGACCGTTCGCCAGATCGGCAAGACGTCGCGGATTCGAACGCGGCGGGTGCGATTGACCGGCACGTGGTGGCGGGAGGACAACGGCCCGCTGTTCGCGCTGCTCGTGCATGCCGAATCGCAGGTCGGCAGCGACGGAGGCAGCGTCCGCAAGCAGGTGTCGCCGGTCGCCCTGATCCCGTCGTCGTCGACGCATTACGAGATCGTCGATCCGGTGGACGGCAACAGGACCCCGCTCAGCGAAGCGCTCGCGCGCCGCATCGACGAAGACGCGTTCATGTTCTACCGGCCGCTTCCGGAGAAGGCGGTGGGCAAGCGGGATCTGGTGCGGATCGCCTTCGCGGGTCGCGGCGAAGACCTGAAGATGATTCTCAAGGTCGGCGTGTTCGGCGGCATCTTGAGCCTGCTGCTGCCGATCGTCACCGGCCACGTCTTCGGGCAGGTCATTCCCAGCTCCGACCGTGCGCAGCTCTTGCAGCTGGCCCTGGCCCTCTTCGCCGCGGCGTTTGCCAGCGGCGCGTTCCACATGACGCGCGCGATCGCCGTCCTGCGGCTGGGCGGCAAGATCGAGAGCGCGCTTCAAGCAGCGGTGTGGGATCGTCTCCTGGCCCTGCCGATGTCGTTCTTCAAGCGCTACACCGTGGGCGATTTGGTCGCGCGCTCGCTCGGCATCGACGCGATCCGGGGTCTCTTGCTCGGCAACGCCATCACGTCGATCCTCGGGGCGATCTTTTCGGTGTTCAGCTTTGCCCTGCTGTTTTATTACCAGCGAACGCTCGCCGTCATGGCGACGGGCCTCGTGCTGGTGCTCGGCCTGGTAACGCTGGTGCTGACGTCGCTGCAGATCCGCTACCAGCGGCGTCTTCTGCACATGCAAGGAAAGATCGCGAGCCTCGTCTTCGGTCTCATCCACGGCATTGCCAAGCTGCGTGCGTCCGGTTCGGAGCCCCGTGCCTATGCGCTGTGGGCGGAGAACTTTGCCCAGCAGCGGGACCACACCATTCGGGCGCAGCGCCTCGCCAACGTGCAGGCGGCGTTCGGTGCGTTCTACGGCTTGATCATCACCGCGGTGATCTTCAGCGTCATGGGCCTGGCGCAGCTGTTGGAATTGGAGATCGCGATCAGCGAGTTCCTGGCGTTCAGCGCAGCCCTCGGGCAGTTTCAGGCGGCGATCTTGTCGCTGATCCAGGTACTCGCGAGCGTCTTGAGCATCGTTCCGCTGTGGGAACGCATGGCGCCGATCCTGCAAGAGCGGCCCGAGGTCGACGCGTCGAAGGCCGAGATCGGCGCGATGAAGGGGGACATCGAGTTCAACCACGTCTCCTTCCGCTACCATCAGGACGGTCCGCTGGTGCTCGACAACGTGTCCTTCCGGGCCCGCCCGGGCGAGTTCATCGCCCTGGTCGGGGCTTCGGGATCCGGCAAGTCGAGCTGCGTGCGCTTGCTGCTCTCGTTCGAGCAGCCGACCACCGGCTCGATCTACTACGACGGGCAAGATCTGCCTTCGCTCGACGTCGATTCTGTGCGCCGCCAGATCGGCGTCGTGCTCCAGGACGGCCGGTCGATGAGCGGCAGCATCTTGTCGAACGTCGTCGGGCAGCGCGGCCTGTCGACGAGCGACGCCATGGATGCGCTGATCAAAGCCGGCCTCGAAAAGGACATCGCCGAGATGCCGATGGGGCTTTACACGATGGTCAGCGAGGGGGCCGGGACGTTCTCGGCGGGGCAGCTGCAGCGCCTGATGATCGCGTCGGCGATCGTCGACAAGCCGAAGGTCTTGATCTTGGACGAAGCGACCAGCGCGCTCGACAACCGAACCCAGACGATCGTGAGCGAGAGCCTGCAGGCGCTCAAAGCCACGCGCATCGTCGTGGCGCATCGCCTGAGCACGATCAAGCACGCCGACCGCATTTACGTCCTCGACCGTGGGCGGATCGTCGAGACCGGCACCTATGACGAACTCCTGCAGCAGGATGGCGTTTTTGCTGCCCTGGCGGAGCGGCAAATGCAATGAGTGCCCAGCGCGCACGAGGAGACAGCATGACGTCGAGCATCGGTGACGCGCATCCGCGCGACCCGCGGCGGCCGCAGGCCGCCGCGGGTGAGCTGCGCCCGGTTTCCGTACTCTCTTGCGCGCTGCAGCTGCGCGCGCTCGCATCAGGCGGCCTGAGCGCCGAGGCCCACGGGGTCGCGGCGGGGCGCTTCCGTCGATTGGTCTGCGACGTGGTCGAGCGCTTTGGCGGCGTTGCGGGCTCCCTGGTCGGGCGACGCGCGACCTCGTTCTTCGGCGTGCCGACGTCGGGTGAAGACACCGCGGCGCGCGCGGCGCGCGCGGCCCTCGAGCTGCAGCGCCGGGTTGCGGAAGAAAGCGCCGCGCTGGAAACGCGCGGGTCGATCGCCTGGTCGACCGGCATCGGCCTGACCACAGGGCAGGCGATGATCGACGACGGTCTGGTGTCGGGCGCGGTCGTCGACGCCGCGCCGTCGCTCGCCGAGGTCGCCGAGCCGGGCGAGATCCTGGCGAGTCCCGACGTGGTCCGGCGCCTGATGGGCCGCTACCGCTTCGACGCCGAGGCCGTCGATCGGGCCGACCCCGCGATGGCGCCAGCGCTTCGCGCCCACCGCCTGATCGGCCCGGAGGCATCGGCGCCGGATGTGGACGGGCCGATGGTCGGGCGCGCGCAGGAGCTTGCGCTTCTCGAGGCGCTGGCCGAGCGGTCGTTCCACGGGCGCGGCCAGATCGTCGCGGTGACCGGGGAAGCCGGGATCGGCAAAACCCGCCTGCTCGCCGCGCTTCACGAAAGCCTGGCAGACACCGATCATCTCCACGTCGCACTGCGCGGTCGACCCCACGACGACGCGCCGTTCGGCCCGTGGACGGCGATGATCCGTCGCGCCGCGCAGCTCGAGGCAGCCGATGCGCCCGAGGTCGTGGCACACAAGCTCGAGCAGTATCGGGCCACCCGCGGCGTCGAGAGGCTGCCCCGCGCGCTGCTGACCCGGCTCACCGGCGCGGCCGAGATGGCCGGGGACGGCGACATCGCACGGTGCGCAGACGCGCTGGCTCGCTGGGTCCACGCGGCGTCGCAGCGCAAGCCGGTGCGCCTCGAGATCGAGGATCTGCAGTGGCTCGATGCGGGAACGCTGGCCTTCGTGAAGCGGCTGATCGAGGACCGCGGACACGCGCCCGTGATGCTGCTGGTCACGCTGCGTACCGACGAAACGCCGGCGCTGGACGCCCTGCGGGGGCGACCCGGCATTTCGCAGATCGCGCTGTCACCGCTGACCGAAGCGGAAAGCCAGGCCCTGGCCGCTGCGATCGAGCGCGACGGCGATCACGACGGCGACCGCGACGACGCGATACAAACCACTGTCGCCCGCGCCGAGGGCAATCCCTACATCCTCCGCGCGCTGCTCCGGCACGCGGCGGCCGAGGGCGATGGCGAGATCCCGGAGAGCATCCAAGAGCGCATGATGGCGCGCCTCGACGCGCTGTCACACGCGGCACGCCGCCTGCTCCAGATCGCCGCGGTCCTCGGTCCCGCGTTCGGCGCCGAACGGCTCGAGACTGCGTGGCCCGGCCCGGAGCCCGTCGCGCATCCGCTCGCCGAGCTCCGGCGGCGCGGGCTGCTGCTACGCGCCGCCGCCGATGCGTCCCAGCTGAGCTTCGGCCACCGCCTGCTGCACCAAGCCGTCTACGACAGCCTGCTGCCCGGGCGCCGGCGCCATCTGCACGCCGAGATCGCCGCGGTCCTCGACGTCGAAGAGACCGAGCGCACAGAGGATGAACTCGGGCAGCGCGCCGACCATCGTCGTGCGGCTGGCCGCATCGATGCGAGTCTCGACGATCGGATCCGACTGGCCGAGAAAGCCGCGGCGCGCGGCGCGCACGATCGGGCCGCCGAGGCGCTGCAGGAAGCCTTGGCCGACGCCGACCGTCTGCCCGCGGATCGGCGCGCCGCGCGCGTCGATGCCATCGCGATGCCGCTGGTGGAGGCGCTGTTCAGCGCCGGCCGCATGCGGCCGATCCTCGCGCTCTTCGACGCGCGTCCCGCGGTGTTTGAGAACGCGGAGAATCCCAGCCGCGTCGGGCGCTACGAAGCGTGGCGCGCGCTGACGCTGAGCTACGCGGGGCGCGGAACCGATGCGGTCCGGGCTGCGAAGAAAGCCAATGCGCTCGGTCGCCGCGTGCGCGACGAGGCGGTCCAAGGCCGAGGGCGGGTCGTCCTGGGCCTCGAAGCCTTTGCCGCCGGTGATTTCAAGAAAGGCAAGGAGCACGGCGAGAAGGCGCTCATCCTGCTGGAGCGCGCCGATGATCTTTGGTGGCAGGCCCAGGCCCTGGAGGTTCGCGCCGCCTGCGATCTTGTGGGCGGCGAGATCGACGCGGCGCTCGATTCACTCGAAGCCGCCGAGGCGCTGCGATCGGCGATCGGCGACTGGCGCCTGTGCGGCCAGTGGATTCGCATCTATGCGCTCGGCGTCCTCGACGACGAGCGCCCGAGTCGCGCTGCGGAGGCGCAGGAAACCGCGGAGCGGCGCTGCGTCGACGCCGCGAGTCGCTCGCTTCTTGCGGGCGCGCGGGGCGTGGCGCACGGTCGAGCCGGGCGGTTCGAGGACGCGGCGGCGGCGCTGACGCAGGCCGTCGAGGATCTCGGCGACCTCGGCATGCGCCGTTTCGCGGGCTGGTTCGGTGCGTGGCTGGCGCGGGTGCGCGTGCTTGCCGGCGATGCGGCGGCGGGCAGGGTCGCTCTGAGCGACGCCGAAGCGCGTCTGCAGGACGCGGGCTTCGCGCTCGGCGATGGCGAGCTGGCGCGCGCGCGGGCAGCGCTCGCCCAGAGCGACGGTGACGCTGCGCAGGCGCGCGCGCATCTCGACGAGGCCCAGGGCGTGTGGGCGCGGTTCGGTGTCCGGATCGAGCAGGCGTCCGAGGCTGACGCGAGCGGCCGGTGAGGCGCTTACTCCTTCGATTCGGGCTGGCTGCTCGTGGCGCCGTCGACGCAGCAGATGCATGAATCGGCGGTGCTGAGCTCGCTCCATCGACCCGCGACCGCGTCGAGTTCCTGGTCGGTCAGCGGCTCGATCTGGAGCTCTTCGACCTCGGCGAGGTCATCGATGATGGGCGTGGTCGTCATGCGTGCGTGCTGCATCCGGCGCCGGTTTTTCCAGAAGCAGACGGACCGGCGCCGGTCGCCGTCAGCAGAATGGGCGACCCGGCGCTGTGAGGGGCAGCGCCGAGCGGTCTCAGCGATCAGCCGCCGTGGGTGGGGCTGGTGGGGCTGGTGGGGTTGGCGTCGATCGGACCGGTCGGCATCGGAACGCCGTGGTTGGTGGCGGTTTCCGTGCAGCACATGCAGGAGTCAGCCGTACTCCGGTCTCCTCCCCATCCGCCAGCGACGCTATCGAGCTCTTCGTCGGTGAGCGCTTCGATTTGCAGATCTTCGATCGCGACGAGTTCTTTCTTCTCAGACATAAAGCCGTCCCCTATGAAGAGACAAATTCTTTTGATGCAGGCGCTGTGACTCGGCGCTGCGTGCACAGCGCCGAGTGTTCTCAGCAATCAGCCGCGGGGGCCGATGTTGATGTCGGGAATCGGGCTGACGTCGATCGGGCCGATCTGGATCGGAATGCCGTGGTTGGTGGCGGTTTCCGTACAGCACATGCAGGATTCGGCGTGGCTGTTGGCGTCACCGTAGCCGCCGGCCACGCTGTCAAGCTCTTCGTCGGTGAGCGCTTCGATTTGCAGATCTTCGATCGCGACGAGTTCCTTCTTTTCAGACATGTTGCTACCTTCCTGGAGAGAGAAGCTCTCCAACAGTGTATGTAAGCCCGGCCGCAAGGGCAGGGCAGGCGGGATGAGGCGTCCAACGGCGGATGCCTCCATCAAATTGGCTGTGAAATCGCCAAAAACCTATCAGCTCTGCAGATGAAAGAACCAGGTTGTTTCTGGCTCTATAACCCGGCGCTGCGAGAACAGTGCCGGGTCGTCTCAGCAATCAGCCGCGAATGGTGATGTCGGGAAGCGGGTTGGCGTCGATCGGACCGATCTGGATGGGCACACCGTGGTTGGTGGCGCCATCCGTACAGCACATGCAGGATGTGGCGTGGCTGTTGGAGTCGAAGTAGCCGCCGGCCACACTGTCGAGCTCTTCGTCGGTGAGCGCTTCAATTTGCAGATCTTCGATCGCGACGAGTTCCTTCTTTTCAGACATGAGATTGCCTTCCTTGAGAGAAAGATTCCCCGAAAGTGACTAGGGACCTGGCCGCACGTGCGGGACAGGCCAAGTGAGGGCACCCAACGACGGGTGCCGACATCAAATCTGTTGCGAGTCGCATCCTGACGTTACCAGCTCCTCAGGTGAGATGTACAGGTTGTTTTCAGGTTCTGCGACGCGACTGTGACGCGACGCTGCGCATGCAGCGCGAACCGCCTCGGCGATCAGCCGATGCCGATGGGGTTGACGACGCCGGGGTTGATCCGGATGGGCGTGCCCTGGTCGGTGGCGGTTTCCGTGCAGCACATGCAGGAATCGGCATGGCTGATGACGTCGTAGCCGCCGGCCACGCTGTCGAGCTCTTCGTCGGTGAGCGCTTCGATTTGCAGATCGCGCATCGTGACGAGTTCCTTCTTTTCAGACATGGTCCTACCTTCCTCGAGAGAGAAATTCTCCGAAAGTGAATAGGGACCTGGCCACGCAGGCCAAGTGAAGACATCCAAAAGCGGATATCAACATTCAATTTGTTGCAAAACGCCCAACGACTGTACCAGCGCCTGCGGTGAGAGAAAAGGACCGCTTTGGGTGCGCGTCGACGCGACTGCGTTCTTTAGGGGGACGGATTGCCCTGTCGACGGATCGAGAGAACGGTCCAGGACTCAGGCGCGGTTTCGGTCGAGAGCCGCCACTGAACGCGGTCGATCTCTCTCGCGCGCGCATCTTCGCCCTCGGGCGCACGCGGCCAGTCGAGCATGGCTTCCACGGCCTCCGGCGCTGCGAGTTCACGTTCGATGAGTTCTTCGCCGAGCGCTTGCCAGCCGGGCTCGCTTGCGGGCTGGCGGTCGAAGGCGCACGCCATCTGGAGCCGGGGCAAGAAGTCCTCGGCGCCGAAATCGAGCGTCACCATGCGCTGCGCCCCAGATGCCCAGAGCGGCAGCAGACTCGAGATGTCGTCGGCGAGCTGCGAGAGCGAAAAGCCCTGCAAAAAACCGAGCAGGCCCTTGCGCGACCAGCCAACCGTTCGGAAACGGAGGCCTTCTTCACCGAGGCTGGTGACGTAGAAGGGGTGCGTCGATGACGGAAGCTGATGGCCCAGCCGCATCAAGAAGAATTTCTGACGCTCGGTGAACGTCCGCTGCTGAAAAAGCGGCAGGAACGAATCCATGGTCCACTGCGGGGGGGCTGAACGCTCGAGATGGATCGAAGGCACGGCGTCGTGCAGGGCGCTTTCGAGGTTCGAAACCAAAGGCAGGCTGTAGGAGAACGCGCTGACGGCCCGCATGGGCAGCCTGCCCTCGACCCACTCGCGCAGCAGCGGCCCGTGCGGCTCGCCGAGCAGATCGGGGAGCGCAGCGGCCTGCGCCGGCGCGAACGCCGTGATCTCCAGGCGCGGCGGGCCCGGCTGATCGAATTCGTCCGCCAGGGGCAGTTCCAGGGCGCTGTCCACGTCGCTGGGAAGCTGGTCGACCAGCGCCTGGAGATCCTGCGCCTGATCCTCGGTCAGCAGACCTTCGGTCAGCTGGGTTCGCGCGCGTCGCCATGCATCGGCGATGGTTGGCAGGGGCGTTGGGCTACTCACGACAGTGTCTCCTCAAATCGATCGATGGGAACGTTCAGGGATAGACCACCACCACGTTGGGAACGCTCGTCGCGCTGAGCGCGCGACTGGCGAACGTGCGCTGGCGCTTTTCCGGCTGGCTGAGCAGCTCGAGGGCTTCCCGTTCGAGCGCGTCCTCGGGTTCGATCGCGCGGTAGAAGGCATAGACGTCGCGCATGTAGAGATCCCGGCCTGCCGCCATGTGGCACAGGGGAATCTCGTCGCCGACCATGCGGTTGGCCCGGTCGAGGGTGCGCCACATCGCCGGCCACTGCCGCTCGCCTCGGAAGAGGCGGACGCGGTGCAGGCAGAAGTCGCAGCATCGACCGGCGAGGGGCACCAGGAACGGGGACAGCTCGAGGATTCGGGCCACCAGGGCTTCGCATTCGTCGAGCGCGTCCACCGCCTTCTCGACCTCTCGATGGTGGTAGAGGCTGAACGCCTCGCCGGACAGCCAGTTGAGCCGCAGGACGAGCGCGATCGACGAATCCGTCGATTCGAGCGCATCGATGGCTGCGGCGCACGCGGCGAGCATCTGCCGTCCCTCGGCCTGCTCCCCGCGACGGATCTTGAGCACGCCCACGTCGAGCTGCTGATTGATCGCGCTGCTGCCGGCGTCGAGATAGCGCTGATACCACGCCTTGCCCTGCTCGCCGGTCGAGGAAATGAAGTGATGCCACGCCGTGGCTTGGCTGAGCTTGGTGGCCTTGCGCAGGACAGCCATCAGCGGTTCCTCTCGGGGTTCCGAAACCGACCCCGGGACGTCGGCGCGCTGAATTCAGGGATCGACACCGACTTCCCGGGCAGCGGCGGATGGCGACGGCGAGGTCTCGGTCGTCGCGTTTTCGAAGGCGAGGGCTTCGAGCATGAGTTCGAGCCCGCGCGGCTCTCCGCTGCCGTCGATCGGGAAATCATCCGGATCGGGCAGCGCCTCGACCAGCACGACCTGTCGACCGGCGGCGGCCGCGAGGGCGGTCTGGAAGATCGCCATGAACGACGGTGACCGGAAGTCGAGGAGCTGGGGCTTGAAGACGTCGCCCGCCATCGACTTGTTGGCGACCTTTTCGATCAGGTACACCCGGTCGGGCAGGCCGAGCCGACGACGCCAGTCGTCGAGCTGGGCAAAGGCCTCGGCGCCTTCGCACGCCGTCAGATCGGGCACGTTCTCGGGCTGGACGTACCAGTGCTGGCGACGGACGACGAGCGGGCCGATCGTCATTCGCGGCAGCACGTAGGCGCCGTCGACCTCAGCGCTCATGTTGCGCGGGCCGAAGCCGCCGCGGGCGACCGTGCCGAAGACGTCCAGGAATTTGAGCAGCGAAGGAATGAACGCGTTGTGGAGATTGCTGAGGTAGCAGGGAATGACCCGCTTGCCGTCGCGGTCTTCGATCGTCAGGGCGCCGCGCGCCTGACCGCGTCGGATGCTCAGGTCGCGCACGGCCAGGCGCCGCTCCGCCGGGAGCGTGGTGTATTCCCCGGGCGTTTCGAGAATGCGCGGGGTCTGGGGCCAGTGAAGATTGACCGTGTTGCCGCGCGTGAAAATCGTGTCGACCAATTCGCCCGTGCCCAGTCCATCCTCGACCTGGGATCGTGCGAGGAAGCGGTCGATGTAGCCGTCCAGCACGTCGCCGGTCATCAGCGGCGTGAAGCGGCTGCTGAAGCGTCCGCTGCCTTCGAACATGCGGTGCGCCATCCACTGTTCGCCGGATCGATCCGTCGCTTGGACGAAGAGGCACGGGCCGACGGGCGGACGGTAGCGCGCGGGCACCTCGTCGAGAAGCGCGGTCAGCCCGTCCATCGGCAGGGCGAGGCCGACGTCCGCCGGCGTCTCGAGCTGGTCGATGCCCAGGCGAACCCGCTCGCGATGCTGCTCCAGCGCCTCGACGACCGGCAGGCCGTAGGGATTGAACGCCTCGGTGCGCATCTCGGCAAGGTGGGTGAGGTACGCGCTCCACAGCGCCTTCGCCTCGGTGAAGAGCGCGAGGAAGGGGATGGTTTCCCGCTCGGGCCATCGGCTTCGCATCAGTTCGTCCAACGCGAAGATGAAGTCGTGCTTCTTCTCGAAGAGGAAGCCGAGCTGCCACATCAGGTCGCCCGCTTGGAGGATCTCCTTGGCGCGGCTGTGCGACAGCTGCGCGATCTCCCCGTTCGGCGTGTCGCCGGCGGTGACGAAAATGTCCTCGTAGATGTTGTGGCTCTCGTGCCGCTCGAGCCGGACCGAGGCCTCGAGGTCGATGACGGCCTTGACGGCGTCGAAGAGCTCGGGGATCGCGGCCTCGATGGCGGCCAGCGCGGCCGAGGGATCGTCCGCGGCAGCGAATCCGCGCTCCAGATCCACGAGCCTGCGGAGCACCGCGATGGGCTGCGCCAGCTGGGCGCGTTCCGGCAGGTTCTCGAGGAAGGCGAGCAGGCGCTGTTCGAGATGGGGCTCGTAGCTCGACCACGGATACCGCTGGACGAGAAAACCGATGTCGAGAAATTTCTCGAGATGGGCGCGCAGGACCTTCTCGAGTTCCGGATCGTCTGCGGCGTCGAACGCCTCGATCAGGGCGTCGACGCACTGCGCGTGGTTCATCGGCGCGTCGAGGGTCTGCCGCAGCCAGTCGATGAGCGCCCCGTTGAGCTTGACCGTAACCTGCGACGGCTGCACGGTGCGCAGCTGCTGGGCCTCTGCGTCGAGTTTCATCGAGAACGGACGCAAAAAGCGAAAGCGGCCGTCCCCGAGGTCTTCGAGGGTCTCGTTGACCACGATCGAGACCTGGCCTCGGACGGCCGGATGGCGCAGCAGCAGCTCGGTGCACTGGTCGATGAGGTAGCGCTTGGCGCGCATCAGGGACCGTTCTTGCCAGGCCGCGCCGACGAACTGCGCGTTGGGCGACGGGCCTTCGGGCGGCGCCATGCCGAGGCCGAGCTTGGTCAGGGTCGAGTAGGGCGACAGCTTGGCGGCGGCGCGGCTCAGGTAGCGCAGCGCGCTGCGCTCGGCCTTCCTTTCCCGGCGCCCGTAGGCGTCCACAGGCTTGCGCGCGAGGCGCGCGAGCTGGCGGATCAGCAGCGGGCTCGAGAGCGCGAGGCCGCGGCGAAATTCCGGATGATCCATGTGCTGGATCAGGCTTCGGCGCTCGGCTTCGAGCTGGCTGGTATAGCGCGCGTCGAAGCGCTCTCGCGCCGCTGCGAGCGCGTCCTCGTGGTCGCCCAGCTGGCTGAGCACCTCGCCGCCCGGCAGCTGCGTGAAGCGCGGCCAGTGTCGACGGCGCCGATGGCGGTCGATGCTGCGGCCGTTGAAGCAGTCGCGCTTCAGGGCGAGGGCATCGCGCCGGACGTCCGGGTCCAGCGACGGAAGCTGGCCGAACAGCCAGTCGACGACCGCCTGGCGCCGGACCGCCGAGTCCGCCTCGAGAGCGCGGATGCGGGCCAATTGGTCGATGCACGCCGGATCGGCGAAGTCCTGGAGGACCGAGGCCGGCAGGCCGGCGACGCGGACGATGAACGGGCAGGGTTCGTGGGACACGCGCTGGGTGCTCGATTCAGCGACCGGCGGCGGGCGACCGGCGGACGAAGTGGAAGATGCCGAGATAGGCCTTGGCGGTGGCCGGCTGGCCGGGCTTGAGACTGAATTTGATGTGGCTGATGGCGCGCACGCAGAAGCCCGGCGCCGGTTCGCCGTCGGCGCCGGCCGGCCACAGCGCGGGGCTGGAGGCTGCCGTGCTCACGCCGCGCCACGCCAGGATCGCTTCTTTTTGCGCGGCCGTGCACAGCGCCCGCTCGATGAGCCGGTCGAGCAGATCGGACCAGCGGGGATCTTTGAACTGGCGGTAGGAAGCCTCGATGCCCACGCGGTTGCCGAACGCGTCGGGCATGAGGTCGAAGGAAAGATGGCGATTCTCGGCCATCGCCGCGAGCGGCAGGATCGCCTCGACCGCGCCGGCGTGCTCGGGCGAGATCTGCCGTTCGACGAAATCCGTCATGTCGGCCGCCGCCATGCCCTGGGTGTCGATGCGCAGGCCGCGGCTGCCCCTGGCCTGCAGGCTGAAGAGATACGCAGGGCGGGTGCCTTCCGGCATCAGCTCCCCGAAGCGAAGGATCTGGCGCCACTGGAAATCCGTGGCTTCCGCCCGATGGAACGCCGGGATAAAGCTGTCGCGGTACCAGCTTTCCGGCGCCTGTCGGCCCAATGCGGCGCAGAGGACCGGCTCCGGCAGGCGCTCGATCGGCATCTCCGGATCGCCCGGCAGATCGAACTCCAGCCACAGCTCGGGAACCACGAGGGTCGGGATCGTGCCGTTCGCCCACGTCTTGAGCAGGCTGCGCAGGAAGCCGGAGGTCGACGCCCGCGCGACCGCGAGGGCCTGGCGCGGCTTGACGACCCGAATCGAGAGATCGACGGGCTCGTCCTGCGTGTCGCCGAGGCGGACTTCGAAGCCGTGCATCGTGTCGGGCAGAAAACGGCCGAGGCGAAGCAGGGGCGCTTGCCGTCTTTCCGGCACGAGGTCGGTGCTGAGGTGCGGCAGCGCCACCTTCAGCCAGTCGGCACAGGTCAACGAATCGTCGGTCACGCGCATGGTTCCTCCTCGAGGAGCCGGTTCAGGCGGGTTTGAAAGCGGGTGTGAAGAGCGCGGTCGACGTCTTGGCCCGATCGCGCCTCGAGCCCACGCTGCCGCGCGGCGTCGAGGCGCGGCCACCACGACGTCAGGTCCTGGGCCGCGACGATCTTCGACAGCAGGCGCGTCGCATAGGTCTCTTCCGGATTGCGCAGGCCGAGCCGGTTCGCGGTCATGTGCATCTGGCTCGCCAGGAGCCCGTGTCGACGCGCCGGGTCGACGTCTTCGACGGCCGCGGCCAGGGCGAGGGCGTCGTCGTATGCGTCGCGGGCGGTGGACGGTTCGATCTCGAGCAGCGCGCCGACGCTCTGCTCGAAGAGCGCCTGGAGCGGCGCCGGGTTCTTGTCGAAGACCGCCTCGGCCCGCGCCGCGACGGCGGCGTAGCGGCCGGAAAAGCTGGCGTAGTAGTCGAGCAGCGATGTGAATTCTTCGGGACTGACAGCGAAGCCGCTGGCCTGCCAGAGCAGGCGCGCGAGCACCGACGGCAGCTGCTGATTCTTGCTGCGCTGGCCGAAGGTCTGGTGAAAGTCGATCGCGCCGAGGCTCGAGAGCGCGAAGAAGTCGAGCGACGCGGCGAAATAAGAAGGTCCGCCGTAGCGCTCGATCTCCAACTCGAACGGCTGCGGCGCGATGACGAGTCCTTCGGTGTCGCGTGCGGCCGCGCGCGCCGCGCGCTCGAGGATGCCCGCGACGGCGATCCCCGGCTCGGCGTCCGCCGGGAGGCGAAGGCGCAGCCGGAGATGCGGGCCGCCTTCGTTGTAGCGGATGAAGAAGAAGCGGTCGGCGAGCCCCTCGGCCAGGAGCTGCGACGCCAGCGGCCACAGCCGGGTGACGAGGATCTCGCGCCGCGGCTGCGGCCCCGCCAGGTGCAGGGCGAACCAGCGACGGCCGTCGACGACGCTCACGGGCGGCTGCGCGGATCGGAGGTCGGTCGGTGCGCTCATCGACGAGCGACCTCCCCGGAGACGATCGCCTCAGCCCTGCGCGGAATCATCGGGCTGTTCTTCGTCCGCGCGGGCGGCGGCGGCGAGCAGGTAGTAGACGAAGGCCTCGCCGCTGATGCGGAAGCCGAGCTGGTTCGACCCGATGTGGAGGATTTTGTAGAGCGGCAGGAACGCGTGATCGTCGGTGTACGGGTCGAAGTCGTAGCGCGGGTCGCCGCGGTAGGTCTTGACGTGGTCGAAGTACGCGCCCACCGTTTCCCGCCAGCGCGCCATGTGCGGATCCGCCGATGCCAGCAGCTGCTCACGGTTGGCGAAGAGCTGGGCGAGGCCCTCGACCGCGCGCCCCATGCGCTGGATCTTGTTGCCGAAGAAAGCGGCCACCGACTGCTCGCTGGTGGTGCGCGCATCGCCCCGGGCGACCATCGATCGCGTCAGCCAGCCGCGGTGATGGCGCAGGTAGGCGCGGATCTCCGCGTCGTCGAAGTCGATGGCCGCGAGCGCCGCGATGACCTGCTGAATGAGCAGATTCTGTCGGCGCTGGCTGAAATCGGGATGGCCCGCATACGGCGCGCTCCGGTCCAGCAGGAGCTCGGTTTGGGCTGCCATGGCTTGGCAGTAGAGGCCGACGTGCCGTTCGTCGGCGCAGAACGTCGGCTCGCCGAAGCAGACCGGGCTGCGCTGGTACGTCGTGAAAAGCAGCGTGCGGTCCTCGTGATCTTCCGCGGGCTGATCTTCGACGTCGATGGGCGGCACGCCGGGGTTGCTGACCCATTCGCCGATGTCGTCCTTCGACGCGTCGAAATGACGCGCGACGGCGGCTTCGAGCGACGTCTTCAGATGTTCCTTGAAGGCCTCGGGGCCGTGGATGCGCACCTTGAGATGCTCACCGCGCTTGGCGTAGCGCATGAGCCAGAGGCGGCATCCGGCCGCTTTGGCCTCGGCGTCGATGCCGGCCCAGAACGGGACGATCGCGCCCTTCACCAGCTCGTCGAGCCGACGGCTGCAGTAGATGTTGGCGGTCAACAGCGGGTCGACGTCGGTGATCGTGGGGTCGGGCGCCATGGCGTGCTCGGGGAAGTCGGGCGTGGATCGGTGGACGGCCGCTGCGGACTCAGGCGTCCGCCGGAGAGGCCGCGCGGTGAACGAGGTGACAGAGGTAGATCTCGTTGGAGAGATCGATGGCCAGCAGGTTGGCGACTTTGTGCTGAATCCGGGCGACGGCTCCGAAGAGCTGCGCCGCCTCGGGGTCGTTGAGATCGGCGGTTCTCGACGCCCCGAGCGCATCGAGGCTCAGGTCGACGTGCGCGCGCAGGGCGCGCGAGAACGGCGCGAACTCCGGCAGCGGCGCGTCCTGCTGGGCGGTCGCGAACCATTGCTGGCGGAGTGCATCGCGCTGTCCGGGATTGGCTGCGATCTTCTGATCCATGAAGCGGAGCGCCGCCGCGGCGTCGGTCTGCGCGCCGCCGAGCAGCCAGTCCCGATGATGCGCGAGGGCGCGGACGCCGTCCTGGTCGGGCATCGAAGCCATCGTGAAAAGAAAGTTGGCCAGCAGCGACATCCCCAGGCCTGACGCCTGCGTCTCGGCGTCGATCCGGGCGAGGACCACGTCGGTCATCGCGGCCAGGGCCGCGGTGTGGGTGCGCGCGAACCCCGGCGCGCCACTCAGCGGCTCCGTCCCCAGATGGCTGGGCGGGCACGGGTAGGCGGTCCACAGCAGTGTGCGGTCCGGATGGGGCTCGGCGACGGCGTCTTCGGCGTCGATCGCCGGGATGCGATCGTCGACGTCTTTCGGCCGCGCTGGATCGCTGGCCGGAATCTGCGCGAAGAAGGCCGCGGCCGTCCGCTCGAGCTCGACTTTGAACGAAGCGGTGAGCGCAGGCGGTGCGTGGAGACGGAGTTTGATGTGCGCGCCGCCGCGGGAATAGCGCATGAACCACAGCGCGGCGCGGCCGGCGCCCTCCGCACGGACCCACCGCCAGACCGGGACGACGACGTCGGTGAGCGCGGCGTGGAGCTGCCCGTGGCAGTAGAGATTGGCGCTCGCCGTCGGGATGCCGAAGGGCGGTCCGGCGTCCGATGGATCGGCGTCCGTCGGCGGCGCATCGACGTTCACGCCATCAGCAGCACGCACGGCAGCCTCCGTGGTTCGAGGATGCGCAAGAAGCTGTATCCGACGCCCGACAGGCCCTGGAAGAAGCCGTAGGCGGCGGAGTGATGCTCCGGTACAACGAAGCGGCCGTGGGTCTTTGCCGATCGCAGAACCCAGCGCGCGAAGCGCTGGCCGTGGTCGAGGAGCGCCGGATCGGCGAACTGGCGGTGGGCCACCAGGAAGACCTCGGCGCGGGTCATGTTGCCGCAGCACAGATGGTCGAGCGGCGTGGGGCGATGCCTGGCGCAGGCGTTGAGGGCCATCTGGAGCGGACGGGCAAGCTCGGCGGCGCGTCCGTGCGGGTCGTCCGCGGCGAGATCTGCGAGGATCGACAGATGCGCCAGCGCGACGCCCGGCGCGCCGTGGCACCAGCCGAGGGTGGACACCTGCGCGTCGGCGGCGCTGGGGATCCAGTTGTCCAGTTCCGGAACGTAGTGGTCCTCGACGAAATCGAGTGCGTGGAAAATCGCTTCCAGCCGTTCTGCGTCGGGACGCTGCCTGTGAAGACGCGCGAGCGCGGCCGCCACACCCGCGGCGCCGTGGGCGAAGCCGCTTTGCGGCGCCGACGGCGCGGCCGCGGACATCCAGATCGGCCGGTCGTCGCTCGAGCCGTCGCGCTGGCGAAGCAGATGCTGCGCGCACATCTCGGCCCGATCGACCGCGGACGTGCCGTCGCCCAGATCGCGGGTCGGATCCGGCAGGGCCAGGAGCGCGAGCAGGGCGCCCGCGGCGCCGTTGCCGACGTCCAGATGCGGATCGTGCGCGATGGCCTCGGGCGTGATTCGGGCCGCGCGCTGCTGGGCGGCCTCGGCGATGGCGCGTTCGCCGGTGAGCTGTCCGATCTTCGTCAGGCCGTAGATCAGGCCGCCGCGTCCGACCAGGGCGCCGATTTCGTCCGGGACGGCATCCGTCTCGGCGGTTGCCGAGACGATCTCGTCGGCGATGCGGACGGCGATGGCTTTCGACTGTTCGTCGTCGGCGACGAGGCCGTGCGCCGCCAGGAACACCGCGGCGCCGAGGCGCCCCGAATAGAGCACGGCATCGTCTGACAAGGCGTCGTCCCGCGCCGCCAGGCCGTCGACGACGTGCGCGGCGATCAGGTCGGACACGGCCGCGAAGAGCTGTGGGTTCGTGCCGTTCGTCGTCGGTGCCCCGGCGGAAGACGAGACGGTCGATGCGTGCGTCGGGGCCATGCGCATGCGTCCGGCGCTAGGGACGCTCGGAATCGACGGCTTCAGTTGCTGCCGCGGCAGCGGCAACAAGGGCTCGAATCGCCGTGGACGTGGTGAACAGGCGATTCTGATCGTCAAAGAGCGGCCAGGGATCGTCGTCGTTCCAGGGCGTGTCGCTGCGGGTGCTCGGGAGCTGCAGGATGGGCGCTGAAGGCCAGCTGCCGTCGTCGCCCTGCAGGTCGAGCAAGGCGTCGCGGACGGACGCGATCGGGCGGTCGAGCATCGCGAGGCAGTGGAGAAGGAGGGCAAGATCGAAAGCCTTCGTCGGCCTGAGTGCCTCCAGGGTGGCGATCAGCGCGTCGCGGGGAAAGTCGAGGCCCGCGAGCAGGCACGTTTCGATGCTCATCGCCGTGCTGTAGAGCGGGCTCTCCCACCAGTAGCTCGGCCACGTGCCATCGGGCTGCTGGGCGGCGAGAATCGCGTCGAATGCCCGAGCCATCCTGGCGTTGTCAGCGGGCATGACGGGGATGAGCGCCTTGGTCACGACCGGCGTCACGCAGGGATGCGACCATCCCCAGGTGTCCTCGGGATCCCGCAGAACAAAGGTGCAGAAGCCGCCGTCTTCGCGCTGAAAGGCCAGCAGCCGCGCGTAGGTGTGTCGCGGGAAGTCCCATTCGGCCTGCGCCAAGAAAAGCACCACGTTCGCGCACGAGTCGGCGTCGATCGGGGCGTTGTCGTTGTAGCTCCAGCCGTGGAGGTGGTTCATCTTTTCCGCCAGCCACGTTGCAGCCCGTGCGACCGCCGCCTCGGCCCCCGGCGGCCTGAGCGATTCGGGAAGCGCGAGCACGCTGCAGCCGACGAACCCGGACGTCCAGGCATCGGAAACGCCGAGCTTCATCCTGAAGTCGCACCAGGTGCCGTCGGGGCTTTGATGCGCCATCAGGTACGCGCCTGCGCGGGCGAGCGCCTCCGCGGAAGAAGGCGGAATGGCGGCGGAATGCGAGAGCGTTGTCGATTCGATGCTCATTTCTCGTGTATCGCGGAAATAGACTGGTTGCCGAAGCGTATGCCCGCGATCATACCAGCCGCTTCGGGCCGCTGGGCCGATGAGTCTTTGGGGTATCCTCGAAGCAGATCGAAAATCATGAATCGAACCGGACGTCCCAAGCTGCCGCTGGAACTGAGCGCTCGCGAGCGGCATGAGCT
>JBCCOR010000003.1:0-23785 GCA_039025295.1 Acidobacteriota bacterium | reverse complement strand
GGCCGCCGTCGCGGCGCCGGGTCCGGCGCGCGCCCAGTCGAGCGAGCTGCAGGCCCCCGCCGACCACGGCGAGCAGCGCCGCCGGCAGTGGACGCGCCGTCGTCGGACGCGCCGCCGGCGCGTCGTCGGATGCCGGCAGCGCGGCGTCCTGATGGCGGAAGAGCACCACGTAGAGCGCTGGCGCGACCAGCAGGGTGAGCGCGGTCGAGGCGATCAGGCCGGAGATCATCGACCACGCCAGCGGCGGCCACAGCGAGGTGTCGGAGAACGCCAGGGGCGAGAGGCCGGCGACCGTGGTCGCCATGGTCAGCAGAATCGGACGGATGCGGCGCTGCACCGCGGTCGTCACCGCCTCGGGCACGCGCGCGCCGGCGCGCCGGCGCTGCTCGATGACGTCGACCATCACGATCGCGTTGTTGACCACGATGCCGACCAGCGAGAGCACGCCGAGCAGCGACATGAAGCCGAACGGCTGGTTGGCGAGCAGCAGACCGGGCACGACGCCGACCACCGCCAGCGGCACGGTCACCAGGATCACGCCGATGCGCCGGAAGCTGTTGAACTGGATCAGCAGGAAGAAGAGCAGGAGCAGCGCGCCGATCGGCAGGCCGCTCAGGATCGCGGCGTTGGCATCGGCTGACTCCGCGGCCTCGCCGGCGTAGACCAGGCGCACGCCCGCGGGCAGGGCGAGCTCGGTCAGGCGCGGCTGCAGCTGATCGAGCACGGCGGTGTAGGTGACGCCTTCGGCGAGCTGCGACTGCACGCGCACGACGCGCTGTCGGCCGTCGCGCTCGATCGCCGCCGGACGCCAGCGTGCGTCGATCGACGCCACCTGCGCCAGCGGCACCGGCGCGCCGCCGGGCACGGCGACGTCGATCGCGGCCAAATCATCGACCGGGAAGCGCTCACCGGCCTGCGAACGCACCAGGATCGGCACCGGATCGTCGGCGACGCGGAACTGGCCGATCTCCAGGCCGAGCGTCCGCCCGAGCAGCGCCAGGGCGACATCGGCGCGGCTCAGGCCGAGCCGGCCCGCGGCGCCGTCGTCGATCGTGAAGCGCACGGTCGGCGCGCCCAGATCGAGATCGTAGACGACGTCGCGGGTGCCGGGCGTGGCGCGCGTCTCGGCCAGCACCGCGTCGGCGGCGGCGGCCAGATCACCGAGATCGTCGCCGTAGAGCTTGACCTCGATCGGCGCGGTGATCGGGGGTCCCTGCTGCAGCCGCTTGACCACGATCTCGGCCTCGGGGAGGAGCGCGGCGCCCTCGGTGCGGATCACCTCCATCATCGGTCCGACGTCGGCGATGCGCGCGGTCTCGACCACGATCTGCGCCCGGTGCGGACTCTCGCGCGTGGGCCTCAGGTTGTAAAAGAAGCGCGGCGCCCCGCGGCCCATGAAGCTGACCACGTTGGCCGTCTCCGGCCGCGTCGCGAGCATCTGCTCGAGCGTCCGCACGGCGCGGTCGGTGGCCTCGAGATGGGTGCCTTCGGGCAGGGTCACGGTGACCACCACGTTCGGCCGATCGGCGCCGGGGAAGAACTGCTGCTCGACCTGGCCGGCGGCAACCGCGGTCAGGCTGAGCAGCACCAGCGCACCGGCGAGCACCAGCCACGGCCGGCCGACGCCGAGGCGCGTGATCACGTGCGCGACCCGCCCCAGGCGCCCGGCGGCGACCGCGTCGGCGGCGGCTTCGTCGTCCGCGTCGGCGGCGCCGGCGGATCGACCCCGCGCGCGCAGCACGAGCTCACCGAGCACCGGCGTCACCAGCACGGCGAACACGTAGCTGATCGCGAGCGTGAGCATGATCAGGGTCGGAATCGAGCGCGTGAAGTCGGCGGTCGGGCCTTTCGAGATCAGCATCGGCACGAACGCCGCCAGCGTGGTGCCGGTGGCGCTGCCGAGCGGCAGGCCGAGTTCGCGCACCGCATCCGCCGACGCCGCCGTCGGCGCCGCGCCGCGGTCGAGGCGCCACTGGATGTTCTCGGTCATCACGATCGCGTTGTCGACCAGCATGCCGAGCGCAATGACCAGGGCAGCGATCGAGATCTGGTTGAGCACGCCGCCGCTGAGGGCGAACATCGCCAGCGCGGCGTAGGTCACCAGCGGCACCACCACCGCCACCACGAAGCCGAGCCGCAGGCCCATGGTGAGAAAGAGGATTGCGGCGACGATCAGGATGCCGAGCATCAGCGACCGACCGAGCTCGTCGAGGCGCTCGGCCACCACCTTCGGCTGAAAGAACACCTCTTCGATCTGCATCGGCTCGAGCGTCGGCGCCAGCTCGGCGACCCGCGCGCGCACGGCGTCGCCGAGGGTGATGCGGTTGATGTTGTCTTTGGGCACGACGCCGACGGCGACGGCGATCTCGCCGTTCCAGCGCATGCGCTCGGTGGCCGGTTCGGCCGGGCCGCGGCGCACCTCGGCGAGCGCGCTGAGCGGCACCGCCGCGCCGGAGGGCAGCACGATCGGCGTGCGCGCGATTTCGTCGACCGAGCTGAACTCGGTCTCCGGCCGCAGGCTGGCGGTCTTGCTGCCGAGATGGATCACGCCGCCCGGCACGATCTGGCTGCGCGCGCCGAGCTGGGCGCCGAGCTGGCGCGGATCGAGCGCCAGGCGGCGGGCGGTGGCGTCGTCGTAGGCGATGGTGATCTGGTCGCCCGGATCGCCGAAGATGTTGATCTTGCGCACCTGCGGCAGACCGATCAGCGCGCTCTTGAGGCGCTCGGCGGCGGTGGCGAGCACGAGCGGATCGGGCGCGCCGGTGATCGCCAGGACGATCGCGTCCTGGCCGATCAGATCGTCCTCGACCCGCGGCGGCAGCACGCCGTCCGGGAACTCGGCGCGCGCGTCTTCGACCGCGTCTTTCACCTCGTCCCAGGCCTCGTCGGTGGCGTAGATCGTCTGCTGCAGCTCGAGACGAACAACCGCCACGCCGGTGCGGGCCACCGACTCGATGACGGCGAGCTCTTCGACCTCGGCGAGATGCTCTTCGAGCGGCTCGACCACCAGGCGCTCGACCGCCTTGGCGTCGGCCCCCGGAAACGCGACCAGAACGAGGCCGTCGCGCTCCGGAAACTGCGGATCTTCCTCGCGCGGCATGGTCAGCCACGCGCCGAGGCCGGTGAGCGCGAGCAGCAGCGCGCTGGTCAGGATCAGCCGACGCCGGGTCAGCATCATCACCAGCAGATCGCGGGCCATCACCGCACCTCCGCCGGCCGCGGCGCCAGCGTCAGGCGGTCCGCCGCGGCCTCGACCGCGGCGTCGTCGAGCGGCCGCGAGCTCACCGCGTCGCCGTCGAGCAGACCGCGCTGGCCGCCGACCACCACCGCGTCGCCCGGCTGCAGCGCGCCCGCGATCGGCGTGACCGCCACGTAGCTGCCCTGCAGCGGCCCGATGTCGACCGACACCCGCTCGACCCGCTCGTCGACCACGCGGTAAACCAGCGGCTGGCGGCTGCCGGGATTGATCACCGCCACCACCGGCACGGCCAGGGCGTCGGGGTTGCGCAGCGCCAGCACCAGCTCGGCGGTCAGGCCCGGCAGCGGCGCAAAACGGCCGGCGTCCGCGTCGGCGCCGTCGAGCGCGATGATCACCGGAAAGAGCGCGCCGGCGCCGCGTCCGGCTTCGCCGCGGGCGGTCACGCGACCGGCCACCGTGCGCTCGAACGCCGGCAGTTCGACCTCGACCCGCGAGCCGACCGCGCCGATCTGCGGGATCACCCGTTCAGGCACCTCGACCTCGACCTCGACCGCGCCCGCACCGCTCAGGGTAACCACCGACTGGCCCGTATTGACGTACTCGCCCGGCTCGGCCGACACCGCGGTGACCACGCCGTCGAACGGCGCGCGCAGGCGCGCCTCGTCGAGCAGCCGCTCTTCCTCGCGCAGCCGGGTTTCGGCGGCCGACACCGCGGCGTCGAGCGCGTCGAGACCGGCGCGCGTGCGCTCGACCTCCTCCGAGGTCGCGGCGCGCCGGGCCATGAGCTGCTTGGCGCGGTCCCAGTCGCGGGTCGCCTGGTCGCGGCGCGCGCGCAGCTCGGCGAGCTGGGCGTCGGCGGCGGTGACCGCGTTGACCCGCTCGCGATCGTCGAGCTGGGCGAGCAGATCGCCCGCGCGCACGCGGTCGCCGATCTCGACCGGCCGCTTGGCCAGCCGGCCGCGCACGGTAAACGGCAGCGCCGCGCGCCGGGCCGCGCGGGTGACGCCCGAGAAGCGCAGCGTGCGGGCGGCGTCGGTGGCGCGCACCTCGGCGGTCAGCACGGTCTTGCGGGTCGCCGTCGACTCCGACCCATCGACGGCGTTGGCGTCGGACAGCATCAGCAGCGCGGCGAGCGCGAGGGTGATCGCGACGGCGAAATAGCGGCCGTAGGTCGCAAGCACGCGGCGCCATGCGGCGACGGACGGCGCTGCGGGGGACACGTCGGGCGGAGGCAGGGTCATGGCTGAATTCCTCGAACGGACGGTTGAGAGAGAAGACCGGGTGACGCGGCGTGGTCGAGCCCATCGAGGTGAACTGGCCGACCGGTCAATTGCTGCATGCAGGTAGAACGCAACGGTACACCAAAAGGTTTCATCATGGAACGAACGAAAGTTGGATCGCGCCGACGGCGCTCAGTCGGGCGCGCGGATGCCGTCGAAAATCAGGCCGACGATCTGCTGGATGTAGCGATCGTGGCTGGCGCGCTCGTCGCCGGGCGGAAACATCGAGCAGGTCATGCCGTGGCTCTGGAACCAGTGCAGGCACAGTGCGAGGAAGCTCTTGAGCACGTAGGTCGGGTCGATGTCTTCGCGCAGCTCGCCGGCTTCCTGGGCCTCTTGGATGCGCTCGACGCCGAGCTGAAAAAGCTCGACCTCCTGCGTGACGCTGCTGTGGTCTTCTTCGGCGAATCGCCAGCTGAAGATGCGCACCATGTCGGGATGGGTGCGCAGAAAGTCGAAATAGGCCCGGATCGACGCCTCGAGCAGCGCCGCGCTGCCGCGGGTGTTCTGCAGCATCGCCTTCTGCAGGGCGTAGTAGGCCGCCCAGTGCCGCTCCTTGATCTCGGTCCACAGCGCCTCTTTCGAGCCGAAGTGGTGATGGATCAGGCTTTTGGTCACGCCCGCGTGGCGCGCGATGCGGCTGGTCGGCGTGCCGTCGAGGCCGTGCTCCACGAACAGCGTCTCCGCCGCGTCGAGAATCGCCTGGCGCGTGGCCTCGGGATCGCGGCGACGGCGGTCGGTGGCCTTGTCGGCCGATGCGCTTGCGGTCGTGGACGAATCGGTCATGTTCGCAGCCTGCCATAAACTGGCCGACCGGTCAATTACTCCCAAGGAACGCCTGCAGGCGGTCGCCAGCGCCGGCCGCAGCGCCAGCATCGGCGCGATGCGGAACTTTTTCCCGCCCTGCGGGCAGCTAAGCGTTTTTACAAAGCCGGGCGTTCATTCCGCATCCTGCTGCAGGCCGGTGAGTTGTCGCCCTGTGGGCCGCATCCATCATGCAGGTACTGTTCTTGCATCGAACCCTCGCATCGAGGCATGCACAGACCCGTTATGGGTTTTGTAGGTCGGTGTGCACCAGAATCATGATCGAAGCGCACGCCCGTGCGCATCCACCCGCACACCGCCTGCCGTATTGCCGCGCACTCATCTTTTTGTGTCGTACTCGCTACAGTTTTTTGAACCGCTGGATGGCCCTCGCAGCCGCCTGCTCGTCGGACGCCCTGATCGGGAGCAACCGTCCGCGCCTTGCTGATTTGGAGTTTGAGCGCACCCATGGGTCCTCTACATTGGCGTGATCTACCGTTATTGCCCGCCTTCACGCCCACAGCCTCTTCCCCACACATGCCGCAACGGTTTTCGCCCTCGGCCAACAGCGACGGTCGGCCTGCGTCCACGGCGCTGTTCGCCCAGGACGGCACAGCGCCGCACCGCAGCGATCCGCTCTTCGGCAGCGCGGCCAGCGGCGCGGACTCGACCGATCCGCTGGCATCAGACGGAGACGACGCCAGCCTGACGCCCGAGGCGCGCGTCGCCCAGCTGCGCGCCAGCATCGAAGACGTCTTCCTGCCGATTCAGCACGAGCGCCGCGAGCGCCTGCACGCCGACGCCGATCAGGTGCGTAAGCGCCTGGGCGAGATCCGCACGCGCACCGAAGCGCCCGAGGCGATGCTGGCCCGTCATCGCACGCGCCATGACGAGCGCACGGCGGCCCTCGGCGACGCCGAAGCGCAGCTCGACGCGCTGCGCGCCGAGCACAGCGACGACCATCCGCAGACCCTGCGCGCGCGCTTTCGGGTACGCGAGCTCACGCGCGGCCTGAGCGAGCTCGACGGCCGCATCCACACGCTCGAGAGCAGCCTGCAGGCGCATCGCTTCGACGTGCGCTACGCGCAGAACCAGCTCACGCGCCTCGACAGCAGCCTGCAGGAAACCGAGACCTGGATCACGTCGCTCGAGGCCATGGGCGGCGCGCTCGACGGGCTGGCGGCGGCTGCGGAACAGGGCGACGTCGACGCGCTGGCGCGTCTCGACGCGCTCGAAGCCGACGTGCTCGAGATCGGTCGCCACGGCTACCTGACCCACGGCGGCCTCTGATCCCCGCGCCGCCGGCGCATTCTCGCGCCCGTGCGGCCGCAGCGCCGGCGCGCTTTCGTCGCGATGCGGCGTGCTGCCGCGATGCATAAGCGGTATGCTGTTCACGCGTTGTTCAACGCATCTTTCCCGCCTTCCGTCATCTGCCTGTTGCCGCTCTAGTTTCCGTAGATCACGAGAGGAATCGCCATGCCTGCTTTCGCCGCCGATGCGCCCCATCCTGCCCCTGCCCATTCCGCCCTCGCCGGCGCCGCCGACGCGTCCCCCGGCCCGTCGCCCCTGGCCCCGCGCGCCTTCGGTGACACCGGGCTCACCGTCTCGGTGCTCGGCCTCGGCGCCGGCACGCTCGGCGACGCGCAGCTCGACGAGGGCCACGTCGGCCATCTGCTCAACGAGGCGCTCGACCTCGGCATCACGCTGATCGACACCGCCCGCGGCTACGGCCTGTCGGAGGAGCGCATCGGCCGCCATCTGGCCCATCGGCGCGACGAGTTCGTGCTCTCGACCAAGGTCGGCTACGGCGTCGACAACCATCAGGATTGGACCTACGGCTGCGTCGCGGCCGGCGTCGACGCGGCGCTCACGCGCCTCGCCACCGACCACATCGACATCGTGCATCTGCACTCGTGTCCGCGCGCGGTGCTGCAGGACGGCGCGGTGATCGACGCCCTCGAGGCGGCACGCGAGATGGGCAAGATCCGGTCGGTGGCCTACTCGGGCGACAACGAGGCGCTCGACTGGGCGGTGGCGTCGGGACGCTTTGCGAGCGTCGAGGCGTCGATCAACCTCTGCGACCAGCGCAACGTCGACGGCCCGCTGCGCCGCGCCGACGGCCTCGGCGTGATCGCCAAACGTCCGGTGGCGAACGCGCCCTGGCGCTTCGACCAGCGTCCGGCGGGGCACTACGGCGAGGTCTACTGGGACCGCTGGCGGGCGATGGCCATCGATCCCCACGGCCACGACTGGCACGCGCTGGCGCTGCGTTTCACGCTCTCGCTGCCGGGCGTCCACAGCTGCATCGTCGGCACGACCAACCTCGACCATCTGCGCCACAACGCGTCGATCGCCGCCGAGGGTCCGCTGCCGGCCCATCTCGTCGACCATCTGCGCCAGGCCTTCCACCACGCCGACGACGGCTGGACCGGCCAGACCTGACGGTCCGGCCAGGCTCGGGAATAGCCAAACACAGGGTTGACCAACCGGCAACCAGCATGGTGTGGAAGATGCTAAACTTCCCTCATGAAGAGAAAGCTAGAAATAACAGAGTATTCTTTCTGGCAAGGGCTTGCATCGATCAGCAACGTTCTCGGCTTGATGAACCACGGCCCATACGATGCTGCACCACATGGCGCAACGCGCTCGTCTGAGCTGACCGACCTCCAGGCGCTTGGAGGCGACTGGGAAACCGTTGGCCAAGATCTACAACAAGTGCTCGAACGGTTCGAGCGTGCATTCGCATCTTCCCTGGAAGCACGCTCGATCGATGCTGACACACTCGCACAAGACGGCTTGCTGGACGATCTGCCAAAGCGGATGCAGATTCTCTACCGCGAAGCCGCCGAAGAAGCGCTCAAGACAATCGAAAGAGAAGCCCAAGAGGCACGCGGCTGATCGAGTCGGTGTCTGTCACCGTTTCTAGCTGCGGGCGGCCGCCTGCTCAAACGACGACTGGACCGGCCAGACCTGACGATCCAGCCGGCCCCATCTGCCAGCGGCGGAGACGCGCGCCGTCAGGGCAGCTTGAACGTCTTGGGCAGGCTGAGATCGCCGCTCAGAACGCTGTAGACCTTGTAGATCCCGAGCGTCGGGCGGCTCTCGTCGGACGCGTTGACCTGTAGATAGGCCGTGACGCCGTCGTAGTTGAAACGGTCGAGATTGCGGATCCGCCAGCCCGGGACGACGATGCGCAGGCGGTTGCCCTGCAGCAAGACCGTGTGACCCGGCGAGTCGAGGTAGATCGGCATGCCCGGCGCGGTCGGCGGCAGGACGTCCTTCGGATCGCCCTCGACCGGCTTCACCGACAAACCGCCCGCGACACGCTCGTCGGGCACCAGCACCACCCAGTGCGTGTGGAAGATGCGACCGTCGTCGGCGTCGGTTGTGTCGCCGTTGCCGTTTTCGTCCCACAGCGGCGTGTCGTCGAAGTCGGGATGGCTGGTCGCCACCAGCGCGAGCACGCCCGGGCCGGGCGCAAAGCCCAGCTGCTCGGGCTTGAGCGTGGTCGGCACCGCGTAGGCGAGCACCGGCGCGCCGTCCATCTGGCCGGCCGGCGTGACCTCGGTCGCGCCGGCGCGACCCTTCACGGTGAGATCGAAGACCAGCGCGTCGAGATCGGCGCGGTAGGTGACCTCGGTTTCGGTCAGCGTCAGGTCGGGCGTGGCGGCGATGGGACGCGGCTCGGCCGCCGATGACGGCGGAACCAGCAGCAGCGCGGGCAGAAGCAGCGCGGCGAACAGCGGGACGACAAACGGGCGAATGATCGACATGGGTATCTCCGTGGGGGTGATTGGCGCATTTAGTTTCGAGTCGAAACAATAAGCACACTCCAACACGCCGCGGCACGATCGTCAAGATCGTTTCGCCACGAAACCAAAAATCGATACCATGACGCCATGGCCGACTCGACCGACCGCCGGCTCTACGACCTGATCGAACGCCTCGGCACGCTGCTGCACGACCGCGCGCGCGCGCCGGACGACGACCCAGCCGACGATCTGCAGCCCGTGCACGTGCGCATCCTCGCCTACCTCGACGCGTGCAACCGCTACAGCGACACGCCCGCGGCCGTGACCGCGTACCTCGGCCTGACGAAGGGCACGGTGTCGCAGTCACTCAGCCTGCTCCACCGGCGCGGCCTGATCGACAAGACGCCCGATCCCGACGACCGCCGCGTGGTGCATCTCGCGCTGCGCCCGGCCGGACGCGACGCGCTCGCCGCACACGTGCCGCCCGCGACCTTTCGCGACGCGTGCGCGCAGCTGCCCGCAGGCGATCGCGCGGCGCTCGCCGCGCAGCTCGACGGCCTGCTGCGGGCCATGCAGCAGACCACCGGCCGCAGCGGCTTCGGCCTGTGCCACACCTGCCGTCTGTTCCGCCGCGAGCCCGACGGCTTCCGCTGCGGCCTGACGCTCGAACCGCTCTCGCCCGCCGACAGCGAGAAGATCTGCCGCGAGCACGAAACGCCCACGACGTCCGGCGCCGGCGCGGCCCACGACGACGTGTGATATCACTCACCCCACGCCCCTTCTTCTGCGCCACCGCGGCGCCCGCCTCCACGTCCGGACCCTTCCCCATGCCGAGTGATTCCCCCAGCGCCCACGTCCACGCCCCCAACGTTCATGCCCTGATCCTCGCCGGCGGCAGCGGCACGCGCTTCTGGCCGCTCAGCCGCCGCGCCCGACCCAAGCAGCTGCTCGCCCTCGACGGCCCGCGCAGCCTGCTGCAGGCGACCGTCGACCGCCTCGCGCCCGACGTGCCGCCGGCACGGGTGTGGATCTGCACCACCGCCGCGCTGCAGGACGCCATCCGCGCCCAGCTGCCCGACGTGCCCACCGATCAGGTGCTGGTCGAGCCCGAGGGCCGCAACACCGCGCCCGCGATCGGCTGGTCGATCCATCGCATGCGCCAGGCGATCGGCGACGACATCGTCGCGGTGCTGCCGGCCGATCACCGCATCGCCGATCCGCGCGGCTTCCGCGGCGCGCTCGCCGCCGCCGCGCGCATCGCCGTCGACGACGACCGCATCGTCACCCTCGGCGTGCGCCCGCGCTGGGCCGAGACCGGTTACGGCTATCTCGAGCTCGGCGACGCGCTCGCGAGCGCCGCGGCCGGCGTCGACGCGCGTCGGGTCGCGCGCTTCCGCGAGAAGCCCGACGCCGACACCGCCCAGCGCTATTTCAACGGCGGCAACCATCTGTGGAACGCCGGCATCTTCGTCTTCCGCGGCACCACCCTGCTGCGCCATCTCGCCCGGCTGCAGCCGGCGATGGCGGAAGCGCTCGAAGGCATGGCCGACGACCCTGACGCGACCGCGGCGCGCTATGGCCAGCTCGAATCGATCTCGATCGACTACGCCGTGATGGAGCATCTCGACGACATCGGCACCGTGCCGCTCGACGCCGGCTGGTCGGACCTCGGCTCGTGGAGCGCGCTCGACGAGGTGCTCGAGGCCGACGCCGACACCGGCAGCGTGCTGCACGGCGACGCGCTCGCGATCGACGCGCCCGACAACCTGATCTACGCCGAGGACGCGACCGTCGCCGTGGTCGGCGTCTCGGGCCTGGCGGTGATCCAGAGCGGCGACGCCGTTCTGGTGCTGCCGAAGGAGCGCGCGCAGGACGTGCGCCGCGTGGTCGAGATGCTGCGCGCCGCCGGCCGCGACGACCGCCTCTGATCGGCCGCACATCCCTCGATGCAGTGGAAGCTCGCGCCCAAGGCGCGCGTCGCGGAGCGAATCCACCGCGCCATGCTGCGCGGCGGCTTCCCGCTGCTCCTGCACGTCGCGCGCCTCCTGCCCCGGCGCGTCCTGCACGCCAACGCCGGCTGGGTCTTCGCCGTGATCATGGCGGTCTATCCCGGACCGAAGTCGCGCATCGACCGCAACCTGGCGCGCATTCTCGATCTGCCCGCCGACGCGCCCGCCGTGCGCGCGACGCGCCGGCGCATGCTGCGCAACTTCGCCCTCAGCTGGACCGATCTCTTCCACTTCGCCCAGCGCTCGCTCACCGCGCTCGAGACCCACGTCGCCGGCGTCCACGGCTGGCACCACGTCGAGGCCGCGCACGACGCCGGACGCGGGGCGCTCCTGATGACGGCGCACATCGGCGCGTGGGAGGTCGGCGGCCTGCTGCTCGGCCGCGGCGACGACGGCTCGACGCTCGGCGATCTGCCGGTGTCGGTGATCTACGTGCCCGACCGCTTCGCCGTCGCCGAGCGGTTCCGCAGCCGGCTGCGGCGCGCCGGCAGCCAGCTCGAGGAAATCCCGCTCACGCCCGGCGCGCCGCTCGCCAGCCTGCCCGTGCTGCGCGCCGTCCGCGCCGGACGCCTGGTCGCGCTGCAGGGCGATCGCGACTTCACCGAGCGCGGTCCGCTGCTCGACTTCTTCGGCGCGCCGACGCCGTTTCCGGCCGGCCCGTTCGCGCTCGCGCGCATGACCGGCGCGCCGCTGATTCCGTTCTACGTGCTCTACGACGACCATCATCGCTTCACGCTGCGCTTCGACGCGCCCCTGATGAACGGCCCCGGCGATCCGGCGGCAACCCAGGACCCGGCCGCGGCACGCGCCGCGCGGCGGCGCCAGCCGGCCGACGATCCGGCGATCCGCGCCGCGATGCAGCGCTGGGCCGATCAGCTGGGCGCGCAGATCACCGCCCATCCCGACCAGTGGTACACCTTTTACGACGTCTGGGCCGATGCCGCCCGACGCGCAGGAGACGCCTGACCGTGCGACTCGTTCCGTTCTACATGCGCGCCGCCGACGCCGGCGCGCTGCACGATCTGCCCAATCCGCTCGCACCCGACGATCTGCTCGGCCCCAACGCCCCCGACGGCCCGTGGGAGGTCGAGATCGGCTTCGGCAAAGGCCGCTATCTCAAGGAGATGGCGACGCTGCATCCCGAGCGCCGCTATCTCGGCATCGAGCTGGTCTCGAAGTACCACAAATACCTCGGCACGCGCATTCAGCGACGCGGCCTGGCGAACGCCTGCGCGGTGCGCGGCGAAGCGCTCTATCTGCTCGCGACCGTGCTGCCGCGCGGCTTCGCCGAGGTCGTGCACGTCTACTTTCCCGATCCGTGGCCGAAGGCGCGCCATCACCGCCGCCGACTCTTCGACCGCCGCACGGTCGATCTCGTGGTCGGCCTGCTCCGGCCCGGCGGACGGCTGTGCTTCGCCACCGACTTCATCGCATACGGCCGCCAGGTCGAGCGGCTCCTGCACGCCCATCCGCAGCTCGACGTGCGGCCGCACGCCGGCCTCTGGCCCGACGGCGCGCGCACGCACTACGAGGCGAAATACATTGAGGAAGGGCGCGAGATCCTGCGCCTGGTCGCCCATCTGAAGGACGGCGCGCAGGCCGACGCGCTGCATCCGGCGGGGATCGCGGGCGTGGTCGCGGCCGTGCCGCAGACGCACGACGACGTGGACGATGCGCAGATGCTGCCGGCCGTGCCCGAGGCGCTGCGCGCCGACGTCCGTCCCTGGACGCCGCCCGCGGCCGGCTGAGGGGCGTCAGCCGGGTTCGTCGAGCCCGGCGAGATCCTGCGCCAGGCGCCACAGCCGGCGACGTTCGCGGTCGCTGGCGCGGGTGCCGGGCAGGGCGTGCGCGCTGCGGATCGCGCGATCGAACCAGAAGCGCCCGGGCGGCGCGTCGGCGACGGCGCGCGCGATCGCCAGATAGAGGATCGTGTCGGCCCCTTCGTCGACCGTCCGCAGGCGGCCGCCGATCACGCGCGCAAAGCCCGGCAGCGCCTGCTGCACGGCGGCGGTGTCGGCCCAGCCGGGATGCATGCTGTGCACCCGCACGCCGGTGCCGGCCAGACGCGCGCCCCACTGGCGCGCCAAGATCACCTGCGCGCGCTTGGTCTGGGCATAGGCGCGCAGGCCGCTGTAGGCACCGCGCGGGCGCCAGGGCGGGCCGTCGAGATCGAGGCGGTTGGTGTACATGCCGCCCGACGACACCCAGATCACCCGCGACGTGCGCCCGTCGCGCGCGCTGTGCGCAGCGTGCAGGCGCGACAGAAGGCGCGTCGTCAGCCGCTGCGGGCCGGCGACGTGGGTGCGCACCGTGCGCTCGACGCCGCGGTCGTCGAGATCGCGCGCGTCGGGCAGGACGCCCGCGTTGTGCACCAGGACGTCGACCTCGACCTCTGGAAAATCGGCCATGAAGGCGTCGATCGAGCGGTTGTCGGCGACGTCGACGATCGCCAGATGGATGTCGTCGTGACCGGTTTCGGCGATCAGGCGCGCGCGCGCCGCCGCGCCGCGTGCTTCGCTGCGGCAGAGCATCCATAGCCGCGCGCCACGCTGCGCCAAACCGCGCGCCGTCGCCAGGCCGAGGCCGGAATTGGCGCCGGTGACCAGGCAAACGCGATCGCGCAAATCGACGTCGAGCGCGGTCGGATCGAAGCCGAGCGCGTGGACGCGGTAGCCGATGTGGTCGAACGAGAAGACGACCGTCGGATCGACGAGCCGCGACAGCGCGCGCGCCGCGCCGCGCCGCAGCGCGCCGGGCGGCTTGTCAGCCGACGCGCACGTCCGACGGGCGGTGGCAGCGCGCCCGGCGGCGGCGGACGGCGACGTCGACGCCACGTCGTGCGTCCTCAGTCGCCTTCCGTCAGGCGGGCGCGCCGGATCTGGATGAAGCTGTTGACGCAGAGGCCGACGAAAATCATCGAGAGCACGGCCATGATCGCCTGCACGATCACCGCCGTCGGACGCTCGACGGTGGCGCCGGCGATCATGCGCAGCGCCTTGATCAGGCCCGAGAAGGTGCCGAGGATGCCGATCACGCCAAACATCGCGGCGGCGTGCATGGCGTGCTTGAGCAGCTTCTCCTTGAGCGCGAGCAGGCCGCAGATCAGCACGGGAATGCCGAAGAAAGCGGGGATCAGCGCGGTCACGCTCTGGCGACCGAGGCCGAAATAGCTGCCCAGGCCGAGGGCGATCAGCAGCGACGAATAGACGAGGGTGATGACGGGCATGGATGGGTCTCCGATAAACGGGTGCGCACGATACACTTTCGCGCGCGGTGGGCCGGCGGATTCCGCGCGCGATGCAGCGATGACGCGCGACGCCGGCAGCTTACCAGCGCGCTGTCCTTTCGTTTCTTCTTCGACACGCTCCTTTCCATTCCCCCGAGGTACCGATCATGCCGGAAGCCTGGATCATCGACGCCGCGCGCACGCCGCGCGGCCGCGGACGCAAAGACAAAGGCGCCCTGTCGGGCGTCCATCCGCAGGAATTGCTCGCCCAGGTGCTGCGCGCGCTGCCGGCGCGCAGCGGCTTCGATCCGGCCGACGTCGAAGACCTGATCGTCGGCTGCGTCAGCCAGGTCGGTGAACAGGGCGCCAACGTCGCCCGCAACGCCGTGCTCAGCGCCGGCTGGCCCGACGCCGTCACCGGCGTGACCCTCAACCGCTTCTGCGGCTCGGGCCTGCAGGCGAGCAACTTCGCCGCCCTCGGCGTGATGGCCGGCCAGCAGGATCTGGTCGTCGCCGGCGGCGTCGAGTCGATGTCGCGGGTGCCGATGATGTCGGACGGCGCCGGCCTCGACGGCGGCAACCATCGGCTGCGCGAGCGCGCCTTCCAGGTGCCGCAGGGCATCAGCGCCGACCTGATCGCCACCCTCGAGGGCTTCTCGCGCGCCGACGTCGACAGCTACGCCCTGGCCTCGCAGCAGCGCGCCGCGGCAGCGATCGAGCAAGGCCACTTCGACCGCAGCCTCGTGCCCGTCACCGACGCCGACGGCGCGGTGGTGCTGGCGCGCGACGAGCATCCGCGGCCTGAGACCACCGCCGACTCGCTGGCCGGCCTCGATCCCGCCTTCGTCCGCCTCGGCGCCAGCCCGATGGCGGCGCTGCTGCAGGAGAAAGACCTCGACGACGCGCGCACGGTCGACGAGGTCGCGCTCGCCGGCTATCCCGACGCCGGCGGCGCAATCGACCACGTCCACAGCGCCGGCAGCAGCTCGGGCATCGTCGACGGCGCGGCGGCGGTGGTCTTCGCCGGTGCGGACTATGCCAAGCAGCACAGCCTGACGCCGCGTGCGCGGGTGCGCGCGGTCGCCACCGCCGGCACCGAGCCGGTGATCATGCTGACCGCGCCGACGCCCGCGTCGCAGAAGGCCCTCGCCAAGGCCGGCATGACCGCCGGCGACATCGACCTGTGGGAAATCAACGAGGCGTTCGCCGCGATCCCGCTGCAGACCATGCGCAACCTCGGCATCGAACACGACCGCGTCAACGTCAACGGCGGCGCGATCGCGCTCGGTCATCCGCTCGGCGCGACCGGCGCCGTGCTGCTCGGCACGCTGCTCGACGAGCTCGAGCGCCGCGATCTGGCCACCGGCCTGGTCACCCTGTGCATCGGCGGCGGCATGGGCATCGCCACGATCGTCGAGCGCGTATGACGACGACCGCGGCACTGCGCCACACGATCGGCATCCGCCTGGAGGACAAGAGCGTCTGGGAACGTCGGGTGCCGCTCGTGCCGGCCGACATCGCACAGCTGCAGGCCGATCATCCCGGGCTCAGCGTCCACGTCCAGGGCTCGCCGCTGCGGGTCTACGACGACGCCGGATACCGCGCCGTCGGCGCGACGATCGTCGATCAGCTCGACGAGGCGCGGGTCGTGCTGGCGGTCAAGGAGATCCCGATCTCGCTGCTCCGGGCGCGCACGACCTACGTGTTCTTCGCCCACGTGATCAAGGGCCAGGCGCACAACATGCCGCTCCTGCGTCGGCTGCTCGATCTGCACTGCACGCTGATCGACTACGAGCGCGTGGTCGACGACGCCGGCCACCGGCTGATCTTTTTCGGCCGCCAGGCGGGCCAGGCCGGCATGCTCGAGAGCCTGCGCGCGCTCGGTCAGCGGCTGGCCTGGGAGGGCCAGGCCAATCCGCTGAGCGCCATTCGCCCAGCCCATGAATACCGCGATCTGGCCGACGCCTGCGACCATCTCGACGCGCTGCGCGACGATCTCGACGGTTTCGCCGACGCGCGCGGCGGCGGCGCGCGGCCGCTGGTCTTCGCCTTCACCGGCGGCGGCAACGTCACCCGCGGCGCGCTCGACGTCTTCGAACGCCTGCCCCATCGCACGGTCACGGCGGAGACGCTGGCCGCGCGCGGCATCGACGACCTCGGCGGTCCGGGCCTGGTCAAGGTCCAGCTCACGGGTCGTGCGGCGCTCTACACGCCGCGCGATCCGTCGCAGCCGTTCGACCGCGCCACCCTCGAGACCCGCCCCGAGGACTACCGCGGCGCGCTGGTCGATCTGCTGCCGCAGGTCACGGCGCTGATCCACGGCATCTATTGGGATCCGCGCTATCCACGCCTGCTGACCCGCGAACAGGCGGCAAGGCTGGTGCGCGACGACGCGCCGCTGCGGCTGGTGGGCGACGTCACCTGCGACATCGGCGGCTCGATCGCGATCACCGACCGTCCGACCCAGCCCGACCGGCCGACCTACGTCTACCGACCCGATCTCGACCGCACGGTCGACGGCGTCGAGGGCGAGGGCATCGTCGTGCTGGCGGTCGACAACCTGCCGTGCGAGCTGCCGCGCGACGCGTCGGATCAGTTCAGCGCCGCGCTGGCGCCGTTCGTGCCGGCGCTGGCATCGGCCGACTACCGCGCACCGTTCGCGCAGCTCGCGCTGCCCGATCCGATCCGCCGCGCGGTGGTCGCCCACGGCGGCGCGCTGACGCCCGACTACCGCGCGCTGGAGGTTCCGCTCGTCGCCCACGGCGGCGGCGCCGTCTAGCCGATCGGACGCGGCCCGTCGGATCGGATGACGGACGGGCCGCGCTCCGATACCCTACGCGCACGCTCATGAGCCGCTCGAACGACGTGGAAGTGCCCGACGAGGCGTTCTTCAGCGAATTGGTCGATTCGCTGGAGATCGAATTGGTCGTCCTCGACGACCAAAGTCGCTTCATCTACATCAACCCGGCCGCCATCGCCGACGCCGAAACCCGCGCCTGGATGATCGGCCAGACCGAAGACACCTTCGGCCGCCGGCTGGGACGCGATCCGGCGCAGTCGCGCCATCGCCAGACGATGCTCGATCGCGTGCTGGCGCGCGGCCAGAGCCTGCGCTACGACGAGCAGCTCATCCACCACGGCCAGGAGCGCCGCATCCATCGCCATCTGGTGCCGCTCTTCGACGCCGGCGGGCGCGTGCGGCGGGTGGTGATCTACGGCTTCGACGTCACCGACCGCTCGCGCATCGAGCACGAGCTGCGCGCGAGCGAGGCCAACTACCGGGCGATCTTCGAGCGCAACCGCGCCGTCAAGCTGGTGATCGCCCCCGACACCGGCGCGATCATCGACGCCAACGACGCCGCCTGCGAGTTCTACGGCTGCGACCGCAGCACGCTCTGCCGGCAGTCGGTGTTCGATCTCAGCCGCACCGGCCGCGAGGCGCTGCGCCAGCGGCTGCAGGACACCCTGCACGGCCAGCGCCATCGCTTCGAAGGCCGCCATCTCGCCGCCGGCGGCGCCGAGCGCGCGGTCGAAATCTACGCCAGCCCGATCCGCGCGGGCGACCGCACCCAGCTGCTGGCGATCATCCACGACGTCACCGACCGCGACCAGGCCGAGGTCGCCCTGCGCCGCTCCGAGGCCTACTTCCGCTCGATCGTCGACAACGCCCTCGACGTGATCTCGATCCTCGACGCCGACGGCGCGGTGCGCTTCGAGAGTCCGTCGATCGAGACCGTGCTCGGCCACCGCCCCGACGCGCGCATCGGCACGCCGTGGCTCGACGCCGTCCACGAGGACGACCGCGCGCAGGTCACCGACGTCCTGCTGCGCCGCGCCGGCGACGCGCGCGCGGACGGCGACGCGCCGCTGACCTACCGCGTGCGCCACCACGACGGCGGCTGGCGGACGGTCGAGTCGCGCGCCAGCAACCTGCTCGACCATCCGACGGTCGGCGGCGTGATCGTGCACACGCGCGACCTGACCGCGCAGGCCGAGGCCGAGCGCGCCCGCGCGCGCTCCGACGCGCGCTACGAGCGCCTGTTCGCCCAGACCCGCAACGTCGTCTACTTCTGCGACGCCGACGGCCGCCTGCTCGACATCAACCAGGCCGGCCTCGGCTTCTTCGGCATCGACCAGCGCGACGCCATGCTCGGCCTGCCGTTCGACGATTTCGTCGTCGATCCGCAGCAGCGCGCGCGGGCGCGCGACACCCTGCTGGCGCAGGGCCACGTCAAGGATCTCGAGCTGCGGCTGCGCACCGCCGACGGCAGCGAGCGCATCGCCCAGAGCACGATGACGACCGTGCGCGAAGCCGACGGCGCGATCACCACCTTCGGCATCCTGCGCGACGTCACCGGCCAGCGGCGACTCGAGGATCAGCTGCGCCAATCGCAGAAGATGGAGGCGGTCGGCCGGCTCGCCGGCGGCGTCGCGCATGAGTTCAACAACCTCCTGACCGCGATCAACGGCTACAGCGATCTCGTGCTGCGCCAGCTCGAGAACGACAACCCACTGCGCAAATTCGTCGAGGAGGTGCGCAACGCCGGCCAGCGCGCCGCCGCGCTCACCGGCAAGCTGATCACCCTCGGCCAGCGCCAGGTGGTATCGCCGCAGGCGGTCGACCTCAACCGCATCGTCACCAACCTCGAGAGCCTGCTGCGGCGGGTGATCGGCGAGGACATCGACCTGATCGCGCGTCCCGACGGCGCGCTCGGCAAGGTGTGGGCCGACGCCGGCCAGATCGAGCAGGCGGTGCTCAATCTCGCGCTCAACGCGCGCGAGGCGATGCCGGGTGGCGGCCAGCTGCGGATCACGACCCGCAACGTGACGATCGACGATCCGGCCGCGCGCGGCCAGATCGACCGCGCGCCGGGCGACTACGTCGTGCTCGCCGTCGAGGACGACGGGGTCGGCATCGCCGACGACGTCCTGGAGCACATCTTCGAGCCGTTCTTCACCACCAAGCAGGTCAGCGCCGAGGGCAACACCGGCATGGGCCTGGCGACGGTCTACGCGATGGTCCATCAGAGCGGCGGCTTCATCGAGGTCGAGAGCGAGGTCGACCGCGGCAGCATCTTCCGCATCGTCCTGCCGCGCATGCGCGAGAACCGCGACGAGCGCCCGGGGCTGAACGGCCACGCCGAGCCGTCGACCGCCGCCAGCGGTGAGACCGTGCTGGTGGTCGAGGACGAAGCCGCGGTGCGCCTCTTGGTGCGCCGCCTGCTCAGCCAGGAGGGCTATCGGGTGATCGAGGCGCAGCACGCCACCGACGCCCTGCTGCTGCTCGACCAGCGCGACGCGGACGCCGGTCCGATCGATCTGCTGCTGACCGACGTCGTCATGCCGACGATGAGCGGCCCGGAGCTGGCCGAAACGCTGCTCGAGCGCTTCCCCGATCTGCGCGTGCTCTACATTTCGGGCTACACCGACAGCTTCGTCGTCCAGCACGGGCTGTCGAACGCCGAGCGCGACATCGTGCAGAAGCCGTTCGATCCCAAGGTATTGCTGCGCAAAGTGCGCGAAATTCTCGACGGATGAGCGACGAATCGCACCGACGCCGCACCGGCGACGGGCGGTATGCGTGATAAGTTGGCCGGTGCGATGAACGATGCGAACTCCGACAGCGGCTGGCGCGCACCCGACGCCGACGACAGCGGCTTCGTCCCCTACGACACGCTGCAGCGTCGCGCCCGCGAGCTCGGCGACGAGGCGTTTCTGCGCGCCTATCCGCATCCTGCCCTGCTGGTCACCCAGCAGGGCCAGCTGCCGCGCCCGGGCGACATCCGCAGCGCGGCCAGTCCCGACTCGGGCGTGCAGCTACTGACCATGTCGGTCAAGAGCACGGCGATCCTCAGCTATCTCGGCAAGGTCGGCTTCGTGTGCAAGCGCCCCGGCAACCTGTTCGCGCATCTCATCTCAATCGGCCGCTCGATCCGCAACGACGTCATCATCTCGGTCGACACGCTGTCGAAGGTGCACGGCTACTTCGTGCACGAAGACAACACCTGGCAGTTCAACGACCACGGCTCGACCAACGGCTCGCTGCTCAACAACCGGCCGCTCGAGCCGGGCGTGCGCCTGCCGCTCAAGTCGGGCGACGTGCTCGTGCTCGGCCCAGACGTCGCGCTCGAATTCCTGCCCGCCGACGATCTGCTCGCCCGCCTGCGCGGACGCCCCCTCTGGTCCTAGCTGCAGCCGCGGCCGCGGTCGTCGACGCCGCGCGCGGATCGGGCCACCCCGCGGACCCGGAACGGGATACGCTACGTCGCGCATCCGCTTTCGAACGTCCGCGAGGAGAGCCCACCATGTCCGATCGTTCGTCCGCCCGCGCGCGCTGGGCGCGCTACCGTCAGCAGCTGATCGTCGTCGACCATCTCGGGCTGCGGCTCGACCCGTCGCGCATGGACCTCGACGAGGACGTGCTCGACGGCTACGACGCGCCGATGGCGCGCGCGCTCGAGGCGATGGTTGCACTCGAGGCCGGCGCGGTCGCCAATCCCGACGAAAACCGCCGGGTCGGCCACTACTGGCTGCGCGCTCCCGAGCGCGCGCCCGACACCGCGATCCGCCAGGCGGTGCTCGACACGCGCACGCGCATCGCCGCGTTTGCGCGCGACGTCCACGAGGGCACGATCGCGCCGCCGACCGCGCCGCGCTTCACCGATCTGCTGCTGATCGGCATCGGCGGCTCGGCGCTCGGCCCGCAGCTGGTGGCCGACGCGCTCGGCGATCCGCGCCGCGATCGGCTCGCCTTCCACAGCTTCGACAACACCGATCCCGACGGCATGGACCGCACGCTGGCCGCGCTCGGCGACCGTCTGGCGACGACCCTGACGGTGGTGATCTCGAAGTCGGGCGGCACCGCGGAGACGCGCAACGGCATGCTGACCGCGCGCGCCGCGTTCGCCGACGCCGGCCACGACTTCGCCCGCCACGCGGTCGCGATCACCGGCGACGGCTCGGCGCTCGACCGCGTCGCCGTCGACGACGGCTGGCTGGCGCGCTTCCCGATGTGGGACTGGGTCGGCGGCCGCACCTCGGAGACCGCCGCGGTCGGCCTGGTGCCGGCGGCGCTGCAGGGCCTCGACGTCCACGAGATGCTGCGCGGCGCGGCGGCCTGCGACGCCGTCACCCGCCGCGGCACGGGCGATCCGCGCGCCTGGCGCCGCAATCCGGCGGCCGTGCTCGCCGCCGCCTGGCATCACGCGATCCACGCGCGCCGCACGCCGACGATGGTCGTCCTGCCCTACCGCGATCGCCTGCTGCTGCTCTCGCGCTATCTCCAGCAGCTGATCATGGAATCGATCGGCAAGCGCCACGATCGCCAGGGCCAGGAGGTCGAAGAGGGCCTGGCCGTCTACGGCAACAAGGGCTCGACCGATCAGCACGCCTACGTGCAGCAGCTGCGCGACGGCCGCGGCGGCTTCTTCACGCTCTTCGTCGAGTCGCTGGTCGACGCGACCAGCGGCCCGCCGGTGGGCGACGGCGATGGCGACGCGCCCGCGGTCTACGCCGGCGATCATCTGCGCGGCTTCCGCCTCGGCACGCGCGCGGCCCTCGACGAGCGCGGCCGCCACAGCCTGACGCTCACGATCGACCGCATCGACGCCTACCATCTCGGCGTGCTGATCGCGCTGCACGAGCGCGCGGTCGGGCTCTACGCCGAGCTGGTCGACATCAACGCCTACCATCAGCCCGGCGTCGAGGCCGGCAAGCGCGCCGCGAAGGACGTCCTGACGCTGCAGGCCAAGCTGCTCGGCGCGCTCGCCGAAGGCCCGCCGCGCACCGCCGACGAACTGGCCGCGGCCGTGGGCGCCGCCGACCAGGCCGAAACCGCCTGGCAGACGCTCGAGGCGCTCGCCGCCAACGCCCGCGTGACCCGCGTCAGCACCGAGGACGGCGATCCCTTCGGCGCGCGCTACGCCGGCGTCCATGCCTGAGCGCGGCGCGATGCACACCGCCCTGCGCCGCACGCTCCGCGGCATCCGCGCGCTCTGTCTCGGCCTGCTGGCGCTGATCGTCGCTGGCGCGTCCGAGCTCGGCGCCGGCGCGCTGCCCGATCCGTTCCCCGCGCCGACGCTGCAGATGCGCACCAACCTGGTCGACGGCTTCAACGTACCGGCCGGCGCGTCGGCCAACAGCGCCACGCCGGCGATCGCCACCGGCGGCCAGGTCGCGGTCAAGCTGGTGATCGCGCCCGGCGAGCCCGGCCAGGGCGTGTGGGCCGGCCCCGGCGACGGCACCGGCGCGATCGTCCACGGCGCGCCCGTCGACGCCGTGATCAGCGACGTCACGATCAACCCGAGCGGCGCGATCGTCTTCGCCCAGATCTTCTCGGCGGCCAACGGCCTGTACCGCTACGACCCGCTCACGGGCGTGACCGCGATCCTGACGACGCAGCCGCTCGGCGCCTCGTCGTGGTCGTCGCCGCAGCTCGACGCGCGCGGCGTCGTCGGCTACCGCGCCAGCTTCCCGGGCAACAACCTCTGGCTCAGCGTCGACGATGGCACCACGGCGATCCACGCCGTCGAGGTCGGTCTCGATCCCATGAGCCCGTTCAGCTTCCTGTTCACGCCGCGGCTGGTGCCGCGCGCGGCGGGCGCGCGCGGCGGCGCCGGCGCGGCGGTCGAGATCGTCGGCAAGGCGCGCTACGGCGCCGCGGGCATGGTCGGCGAGAGCCAGCCCGACCGCATCGTGCGCGTCGACGACGCCGGCATCGTCACGGTTCTCGCCGAGGATCAAGACGCCGATCCGCTGGCGCCGTTCACGCGTTTCGACAACGGCGTCGCGGCGGCGTCGGACGGCCGCATCGCCTTCGTCGCCCAGCGTCCCGACGGCGCGCGCGCGGTCGTGCGCCTCGATCCCGACGCACCCGGGGTTTTCGTCACCATCGCCGACGATCAGCAGATGCCGGTGGGCGCAATCGACTTCTTCACGCCGGCGGTCAGCGCACAGGGCCAGGTCGCGTTCCGCGGCGTCGACGACCAGGGCCTCGACGCGCTCTTCATCGGCGACGGCACGACGCTCGTGAGGGTGATCGGCGAGCACGACCTGATCGAGACCGATCTCGGCACGGCGCGCCTCGACCAGAACGTACCGGGCGATCCGATCTTCGGCGGCGGCGTGGCGCTCAGCGACGACGGCACGATCGCCTTCAAGGCCGCCCTGACGCCGCCCGACAACGACCAGATCGAGTGGGGCACGGGCCTGTTCACGGTCAACGGCAGCGTGATCTTCGCCGACGACTTCGAGTCGGGCACGCTCGACGCCTGGCTGCCCATCAACCCCTGAGATCCACCGCAGACGACGTTTGACGTCGGCAGTCCCGCTCGATTATGCTGCAGAAGCATTTTTTAGATTGCTTCACCGCATCATCACGTCGCAGGTGACCGCTCCACCGTTCCTCATCACGTCGCACGGAGGCATCGCCATGCACCGATCGTCCCCTCGTCTCGCGCCGCCGACGCACTGTCGGCCCGTCTTTCTCACCCTGCTCATCGGCCTGCTCGCCGCGG
>JBCCOR010000002.1:0-24661 GCA_039025295.1 Acidobacteriota bacterium | reverse complement strand
GAGCGCACGCACATCTTCACGGTCGACGGCGAGCGGCTCTTCACCTTCGACTGGAATCCAAGCACAGGCCAGATCACCGAGCGCTGGACGCTGCGCGATCTCGACGGCTCGGTGCTGACGACCTACGAAACCAACGGTGGCAACGCCGGGGAATGGCGCTGGACGCAGGATTATGTCTACCGCGACGGGACGATGTTCGCGTCGCGCGTGCGCTTCGGCGACGGGTCGATCGGCGTGCGCGACTATGTCGTTGATCACCTGGGCACGCCCAGACTGATCGGCGATCGCTTCGACGGCCTGCAGACTCAGCACTTCTTCGGCTTCGGCGAGCCGATTAACCTTGCGGCGTCGCGCAGTGATCCTGAGCGCAAGCGCTTCACGGGGCACGAGCGCGATCTTGGTACGCTCGGCGGAGCCGGCGGCGTCCAGGTCGAGCTCGACTACATGCGCGCCCGTTTCTGCAGTCCGTGGACGGCCCGCTTTCTGAGCGTCGATCCGGCGCGCGAGAGTGCGCGGCCACAGCGCCCGCAGACGTGGAATCGCTACAGCTACGCGTTCAACAATCCGGTCACGCTTGTGGATCCGGATGGCCGTGCGGCGGAAGCCACCACGTTGCAAGGTGTGAATCTGCAGTGGCTTCGAATGACGTCAGCAGGTCGATTGGTTGCTGGAGCTTCGCCAGCCGCTGCGGTGGTCGTCACCGCGGCGAGCGCCTATTCCGCTGGCCGGGTGCTTGGGCGGCAGAGAATCGGAGAGCAAACGGTCGACGGACATATCTCCGACGTACTGGCTGGTCTGATCTTCCACGAGAGTGATGCTCAGCAGGAGGAGCCGAGCTCGCTGGATGAGTTGGTCGAGACAGCCGATTTCATAGATAAAACGAGGACCGGTACACGACAGTACGAAAAAGCGGGTGGGTTCGACCAGGCCAATGAAGACTTCGATCGCATCGTCGATCCCGACACCGTAAAGCACGTGGGTGAAGGAAAGCGAGTTGGAAGGTCGATAGACGGGTCGAGTGTGGTGAATGTGCGGCCGACGAGTAGTGGGGAAGCAAAAAGTCCAACACTGGAGATTCGAGGAAGTGGTAACACGAGCAGACCTACGCGCATCAAAATCCGATATAACAAGCCTCCTTCGTGAAGTTCACGACGAAGCTGTCGAGAGCCGCCTGAAGCGATTCCTTGCAGATGGTTTGCACGAACACGATCTCTTCGAGCCTTCATGGATCAGAGAGAAGGGTTGGACAGTTGTTTTGATCCAAGATTCAATGAACCATGCAGATGCGGAACGTATCGCTTGGGCAGGAAGGAAGCTTGGTGCTCAGACTGTGTATACGCTGCCGGCGAATTCTGAATCAGAAGAGCCAGTGCTCGAGACCGATATGACACGCGATGGCTTGATTGCCTGTAGCTTCAATTGCATGCTGTCACCGTATGTCTATGTTCCCGACAACCTGACTTTCGCAATTTTCGACGAGTCTGATATCTACTATGCCGTAGCGGGCCGAGAGGAAGATGTCGTGAAAATGACGGCGAATTCTCGGCAAACCAGCTGGCTGATGTTCGATATGTTTGTCGAGTATTTGAAGGGCGGCCATCAGCAGTATGCTCTAGAGTCTATTGAACTCTACAGGCAGGCGGGGTTTGTTCCGGAATTCGATAGCCCGGCCGAGGCGCCTGCGTACTGGTAGTGTGTACAGTGACGGTATTCGCCTAGCTGAACAGTGACGGCATTCACATGCCGCGACACCGCGCCTGATCGGCGATCGCTTCGACGGCTTGCCTGTACAGCGATGCTATTCACCCAGCGCCGCGCCGAGCCGCTGCGAACGCGGCCTCGACCCGCTCAGTCCGCCGCCTCCGACGCCCGAAACTTCGCCAGCTGCCCGCCCGCCGTCTTCTGCACCTTGCGGCGCAGCGAACCCGACCAGCCCAGCATCAGGCCCGGCAGGCCGAGCGCCTGGCGCGACCATTTGTGGAAGTCGAAATGGTCGACGTGGGTGCGGATCAGGCCGTCGGCGAAGGTCATCTCGGCGTCGATGACGTTGACCACGGGACGGCCCGTCATCCGGAACGTGTAGCGCGCCGTCCAGCGCGCGCCGCCGCGGCTGTCGTCGGCGTGGACGTTGTCGTAGGTCAGCGCCAGATCAGTGCCGCGGATGCAGAGCATGCGCCACATGCCCGCCACCGCGTCGCGGCCCTCGAGCTGCGGGAAGGCCGGATCGCTGAAGGTGGCGTCAGGGTGGTAGAAGGTCGCCATGGTCGCGTGGTCGCGCGCGGCGAAGGCATCGTAGAAACGGCGAATGAGAACTTCATGGGGATGCGTGTCGGCACTCACGGCAAGGCTCCAAAGGTCGATGCAATGTAGATGTCGACGCCCATCCCACCATTTCGGATCCGCGACGTCCAGGGCGCGCGCACCGGCCGCCGCGTTTGGCGGTAGGATGCTTCCGTGTCCGCCGACCTCTCGCGCAGCCGCCTCCTCGTCGCCCTTCTGATCGTCGTCGCCGGCATCGTCCTCGGCGCCGTGATCAAACGCTCCGGCCAGGCCACGCCCTCGACCCTGCCCGACGACCCGTCCGCGATGCTCGACGCCGCGGCGATCGTCGCCGACGCCCAGGCCGTGCCGCTGCGGCCGCCGGTGACCGTCGCCGGCCAGATCGTCGCCGCCCGCCAGGTGGCGCTCGCACCCGCGATCGCCGGACGCCTGGCGGCCGTCGGCCGCGACGTCGGCCAGCGTCTGCGCGCCGGCGACGTCGCCTTCACCCTCGACAACCGCGACGCCCGGCTGGCGGTTGAGAACGCCGAAGCCCAGCTCGCCGCCGCCACCGCCCGCGCGCGGCTGGCCGATCAGCGCGCCGAGCGCATGAGCCGACTCGGCCAGTCGCAGATCGCCGCCCTCGACGCCGTCGACCAAGCCATGGCCGAGCGCGACGTCGCCCGCGCCGAGCGCGACGTCGCCCGCCAGCGCCTGGCGCAGGCCGAGCGCGAGCGCGACAAGACCGAGGTCACCGCACCCTGGGACGGCGTGATCGTCGCGCGTCACGCCGATCCCGGCGCGTGGGTCGTGCCCGGTGAATCCGTCCTGAGCCTCGTCGACCTGCGCCAGCCCGAAGTCCGCCTGGCGGTCGACGCCGCCGACGCCGTGCATCTGCGCCCCGGCGATCCGGTCGCCGTCGAGGTGCCCGCAGTCGATCGCACGCTGTCCGGGCGCGTGCTTCACATCGCGCCGCGCGCCGGCAGCGACGATCTGCAGCTGCCCCTGACCGTGCAGATCGCCGAGACCGCGGGCGCGCCGCTCAGCGAAGGCATGCTGGTCGAGGTCACGCTCGACGTCAGCCGCGCCGGCGAGGCCCTGGCCGTGCCGCTCGAGGCCCTCGACCGACGCGTCGACGCCTTCCCGCCGCACGACCGCGGCGATCCGGCGCTGGTCTGGCGCCTGGGCGGCCAGCAGGCCGACGGCCGCTACGAAGCCGTGGCGCAGCCGGTGGCCGTGCTCGACACGCGCGCCGGCTGCGCGATCGTGCGCATCGCCAGCCGCGACCCCCAGGCCGCGCTCGATCCCGGCGACCGCATCGTCGTCGCCCCCCGACCCGACGGCCGCCCGACGCCCGCGACCCGCGTCGCGATCCGCAGGATCAGCCCACAGGCCCTGCCGTGCATGCCCTGATCCGCTGGTCGATCGGCAATCCGGTCGCGGTCAACCTGCTCTTCCTGCTGATGATCGTGGCGGGCGTGCTCGCCTACCTGACCATGCCGCGCGACGTCTTCCCGTCGATCGGCCTCGACCGGGTCAGCGTCACCACCGTCTTCCCCGGCGCCACCGCCGAGGAAGTCGCAGAGCTGGTCACCGCCCGCATCGAAGAGGCGATCGCCGACGTCGACGGACTCGACGACATCACCTCGACCTCGCGCGCCGGCGTCTCGGAGGTGCTGGCCGACGTCGAGCTCGGCGAGGACGTCGACCGCGTCTCGCGCCGGGTCGAAACCGCCGTGCGCCGGGTGCAGGATCTGCCGATCGAGATCGAGGACGAGCCGCGGATCGAGGCGGTCGAGGTCGGCTTCCCGCTGATGGTGATCAACGTCTCGGGCGTTGCACCGCCCGACGCCCTGCGCGCCTGGACCGAGCGCGTGCGCCGCCGCATCGCGCAGGAGCCCGGCATCGCCTCGGTCACCGCCTCGGGCCTGCCGACGCCCGAGGTCTGGGTCGAGCTCGATCCCGAGCGGCTCGACGCCTACGACGTCACCGTCGCCGACGTGGTCGACGCGCTGCAGCGCTGGCGGATCAACGTCCCGGGCGGCACCGCCGAGGCCGGCGGCACCGCGACCGCGATGCGCACCATCGGTCCGCTCGGCGCAGCCGACGACGTCGACCGCGCGCCCGCCAGCCTCGAGGCCGTGCGCATCGTGCGCCCGGGACGCGCGCCGCTGCGCCTGGGCGCGATCGCCAGCGTGCGCGAGGCGCAGGCGCGCAGCGACCGCACCAGCACCTTCAACGGCGAACCGTCGACGGCGCTGATCGTGCTCAAAGACGACACCTCCGACGCCGTCGCGCTGTCGACCCGGCTGCGCGCGCTGGTCGGCGAGCTGCAGCGCGATCTGCCCGACGGTCTGCGCCTCGACTTCACCAGCGACACGGCGGTCTACGTGCGCGCGCGGCTGCGCACGGTCTACCAGAGCGGCGCGGTGGCGCTGGCCGTGATCCTGGCCATGCTCTATCTGCTGCTCGACGCGCGCACCGCCGCGGTCACCGCCCTGGGCGTGCCGACCGCCGTGCTGGCCGCCCTGATCATGATGGCGTTCATCGGCATGAGCATCAATCTGCTCAGCCTGTTCGCGCTGATCCTCGTGCTCGGCCTGGTGGTCGACGACGCGATCATCATCGGCGAGAACATCTACCGCCGCATGCAGCTCGGCGAGGCGCCGCTGACCGCCGCCGTGCGCGGCGCGCGCGAGGTCGCGTGGCCGGTGACGGTCACCGTGCTGACCACGATCGCCGCCTTCTTCCCGCTGGTGTTCCTGCCCGGCGTGTTCGGCGCCTACCTGGCGGTGATTCCGACCGTGGTCGCGATCACCATGCTGATGTCGCTGGTCGAAGCGCTGATCATCCTGCCCAGCCACGTCGCCGAGGCGAGCCGCATCGGCCGACCGGTCGATCCCGATGACACCCTTGACCCGCCGCCGCTCGAAGCGCCCGACGGTCCGGCCGAGGCGTCGTCGGCCGCGCTCGCCGTCGGCAGCGACGCGTTCTCGCGCATCGCGCGGCGCTACCGCGGCGCGCTCGACGTCGCCCTGCGCTGGCGCTACGCGGTGGTCGCCGGCGCGCTCGTCGTCACCGCCCTGGCGATCCTCACCGCCTATGTGCACATGCCGTTCGTGCTGGTCAATCCGGTCGACGTGGCGCTCTTCTCAGTGCGGGTCGAGGCGCCGCCGGCCGCGCCGCTGCGCGAGACCGCCCGCCTGGTGACCGGGGTCGAGCGCACCGCGCTGGCGCATCTCGAGGCCGAGGACGTCAACGCACTCAAGAGCTGGGCGGGCTCGTTCTACCGCCCCAACGTGCCGATGGAGTTCGACACCGCGGTCGGCCAGCTGTGGGTCGAGCTGACCGAATACGACCAGCGCACGCGTCCCGGCACGGTCGCGCTCGACGCCCTGCGCGCCGCCCTCGACGGCGACGAGACGCTGCAGCGCGAGGCGCGCAGCCTGACCTTCGTGGTCGAGGACGGCGGTCCGCCGACGGCGCCCGACATCGAGATCGTGCTGCAGAGCGACGAGCCCGATGCGCTGCGCCGGGTCGCCGACGACCTGATGAACCATCTGCGCGCGCTGCCGGGCGTGAGCGACGTGCGCGACGACGATCCGCCGGGGCGTCCCGAGCGCCGCGTGCGGGTCTCGCCCACCCGCGCCGCGCGCTACGGCGCCGAGCCGCAGGGCGTCGGCCTGACCCTGCAGGCCGCGCTCGAGGGCGTGCGCGCAGCGTCGTTCCGCCGCGACGACGACGAGGTCGACGTGCTGGTCAAGCTGCCGGAATACCTGCGCACCGACGGCGGCTTCGATCTGCGCCGCCTGCGCGTGCCGGTGCGGGTCGCGTCGACGCTCGACGACAGCGCGTTCGGCGACGCGTCCGCGGCCGCCGCCGTCGGCGCCGATCCGCGCGGCAGCGTCCGCCTGGTGCCGCTCGAGGCGGTGGCGACGATCGAGAACACCCAGGGGCGCGCCACGGTGCGCCGGCGCGACCGCCAGCCGAGCCTGACGATCACCACCGAGGTCGACGAGTCGGTCACCACCACCGTGCGCACCCAGCAGGCCGCCGACGTCCATCTCGCAGAAGATCCGCGCGTCGTCGACGGCACGGTGCGGGTGCAGGCCGAGGGCAAGCAGGCCGAAATCGAGGCGCTGGTCGCCGCCATCCTGCGCGCGCTGGCGGTGGCGCTGCTCTTCATCTACTTCATGCTCGGCACGCTCTTCCGCTCGTTCCTGCAGCCGTTCGCGATCCTGATCACCGTGCCGGTGGCGACGGTCGGCGTGATCGTCGGCTTCGCCCTGACCGGCCAGGCGCTCGACATGCTGGCGATGATCGGCACCGTCGCCCTCGCCGGCGTCGTGGTCAACGACTCGCTGGTGCTGATCGACTTCATCAACGCCCGCCGCCGCGCCGGCGTGCCGCGCCACGAGGCCACCCTCGACGCCGGCCTCGCCCGCCTGCGACCGATCCTGCTCACCACGGTCACCACCGTCGGCGGCCTGCTGCCGCTGGCGCTGACCAGCAGCGGCCAGGCGGCCGTGCTCTCGGCGATGGCCGACGCCATGTGCTGGGGCCTCAGCCTGGCGACCGTGCTCACCCTGGTGATCGTCCCCTGCGCCTACGTCGTGATCGACGACATCGCGACCTGGCTGCGCGCGCGCCTGCTGCCCGCGGCCGCGCCATCCTCCGGAGGTTCCCCCGATGCATCCCCGACCTGATCGCCGCGGCCCTGCGCCGTCCCGGATCGCCCTGTCGCTGCTGGCCGGCCTGCTGCTCGGCGCGCTGCCGCTCGTCGCCCAAACGGCGGATGCATCGCCGGCCGCGGCGACGCCGGCGGCCAACGCCGACGTCGACGCGACCGTCGCCGCGATCGACCAGCTCACCGAGCAGGCGTGGGACCTGATCCTGCGCGTCGACCCGCTCTTCGCCGACGCCACCGGCCGCCATCCGTACCGCGATCAGCTGCCGGTGCGCGACGAGGCGACGATCCACCGCGGCGCGACGCGCCAGGCCGCCCTCCTCGGCCGGCTGCAAACCCTGCTCGGCGACGAGGCGGCGCGCGCCGCGCTGCCGCCCGAGACGCTCGACGACGCAGCGATCCTCGGCCGTCGCCTGGCCGACGCGATCAACGACGTGCGCCACAAGCGCCATCTCTTCCCGATCACCAACCGCGACGGCTTCCACATCGCCCTCGCCCGCCTGCCCAGCCTGTCGCCCTTCGCGACCCTCGAGGACTACCGCGCCTACCTCACCCGGCTCGGCCAGCTCGGCAACTACGTCGATCAGAACATCGCGCTGATGCGCGCCGGCCTCGCCAGCGGCCACACCCAGCCGCGCGTCGTGCTCGAGGGCTTCGACGAATCGATCCGCACCCACGTCGTCGACGATCCCGAGGACAGCGTCTTCTACCGGCCTTTCGTCAAGATGCCCACCGCGTTCGCCGGCGACGTCCAGGATCGACTGCGGATCGCGGGCCGCACGCTGATCGCCGATCAGGTGGTGCCGGCCTATCGGCGCTTTCTCGATTTCTTCGTCGACGAATACCGGCCGGGCGCGAGAGAGACGATCGGCACGTCCGCGCTGCCGAATGGCGCCGACGCCTACGCCCATCTCGTGCGCCACTACACCACCCTCGACGTCACGGCCCGCGCGGTGCACGACATCGGCCTGGCCGAGGTCGCGCGCATCCGCGCGGAGATGGACACCGTCATCGCGCGCGCCCGCGCCGAAGATCCGACGCTGCCGCCCGAGGCGGGCAAGAGCTTCGCCGCCTTCGTCGACTTCCTGCGCACCGATCCGCGCTTCTACGCCGACACGCCCGCCGCGCTGGTGCGCGAGGCGGCGTGGATCTCGAAGCGCATGGACGGCGCGCTGCCGCAGCTCTTCGGCGCCATTCCGCGCCAGCCCTACGGCCTGTCGATCATCCCGGCCGACATCGCCGCCAAGACCACCGCCGCCTACTACCAGCCGGCGCCGCCCGACAGCACGCGCGCCGGCCAGTACTTCCTCAACGTGCACGATCTGCGCAGCCGTCCGCTCTACGCGCTCGAGGCGCTCAGCCTGCACGAAGCGGTGCCGGGGCATCATTTCCAGATTGCTCGCCAGGGTGAGCTCAAAGGACTCTCGGACCTGCGCCGCTTCACCTTCTTCGGCGCCTACGTCGAGGGCTGGGCGCTCTACGCAGAGCGACTCGGACTCGAAGCGGGCTTCTATCAGGATCCCTACAGCGATTTCGGCCGCCTGACCTACGAGATCTGGCGCGCCTGCCGACTGGTCGTCGACACCGGCATCCACGCCCTCGGCTGGAGCCGCCAGCAGGCGATCGACTACCTCGCCGGCAACACGGCGCTGTCGCTGCACGAGGTCACGACCGAGATCGATCGCTACATCGCCTGGCCGGGCCAGGCCCTGGGCTACAAGATGGGCGAGCTCGAGATCCGCCGGCTGCGGCGCGAGGCTGAAGACGCGCTCGGCACATCGTTCGACCTGCGCGCGTTCCACGACGCCATCCTCGGCGCGGGCGCCGTGCCGATGGACGTGCTCGCGCGGCGTATGACGGCGTGGATCGACGACCGACGGCCCGCGCCGGGCAGCGCCGCGGCGGAGGCGGCACGGACGCAGGCGCGCGGCGACGGCTGACGAACCGGCCGTCTCAGGCCAGAAGGCTCAGGCGAAAGGGGTCAGACGAGAGGGGTCAGGCCGATGCGTCCCAGGGCGAGGCGGGCGCGCCGAGGCGGGCGCGCAGCGCCGGGCGCAAATCGCCGACGAGATAGAGCGAGCCGCAGATCACCAGCGTGCGGCCAGCCGCGCGCGCGCGGTCGAGCGCGGCGTCGAGCGCGCGCTCCGCGTCGGGCTCGACCGTGACCGAATGCCCGGGGATCAGCGGCTGGAGATCGGCCGGATCGGCGCCGCGCGGCGACGGCGCCGCGCGGGTCAGGGTGACGTGCGCCGCGCCGTCGGCGACGTGCGGCAGCATGTGCTTGACGCGCTTGTTGGCGAGTGTGCCCATCAGCAGCTCGAACGGGCCTGCGACCTGCTGGCGCAGATACGACGCCAGCACCGCGGCGCCGTCGGCGTTGTGCGCGCCGTCGAGCAGCACCGGCGGCCCGGCGGCCGTGCGGATCCACTCGAGCCGTCCGGGCCAGCGGCAGCGGGCAACGCCGCGCGCGATCGTCGCCGGATCGGCCAGCTGCGCAAAGCCGTCCTCGGCCAGCGCGTGGGCGGCGAAGACCGCGAGACCCAGGTTGCGCCGCTGATGCACGCCGGCGAGACCGAGCGCGATGGCGTGGTCGATCGCCGGACCGTCGCGCCGTCCGCGCACCCGGACGCGCAGATGCTGCGCATACCGGACGCGCAGATGCTGCGCATAGGCGTCCGGCGGCGGCTCGGCCTCGGGCAGCGCCTCGGCCGGGCTCTCCGGCTCAACCGTGATCCAGTCGTCGGCGAAGCGCAGCTGGGCACCGCAGGCATCGGCTGCGCCCGACAGGCTGCGCGCGATCTCGGGCAGATCGCGCCAGGCCACCGCCGGACGCTGGGCGCGGAAGATGCCCGCTTTCTCGCGCGCGATCGCCTCGAGCGTGTCGCCGAGATGCTCGGTGTGATCGTAGCCGATCGAGGTCACGATCGACAGCCGCGGATCGCAGACGTTGGTCGCGTCGAGGCGTCCGCCGAGGCCGACCTCGATCACCGCCAGATCGACCGCCTCGGCGCGGAAGTGCAGCAGCGCCGCCAGCGTCAGCGCCTCGAAGAAGGTCGGCGCCACCGCCCGGCGCGCGGCGGCGATGCCGAGCAGCTCGTCGATCAGCGCGGCCAGGCGATCGTCGGCGATCAGCGCGCCGTCGACCGTGATGCGCTCATGAACCGTCTCGAGATGGGGCGAGGTGTAGAGGCCGACGCGGTAGCCGGCGGCGCGCGCCATCGCGGCGAACAGCGCAGCGGTCGAGCCCTTGCCGTTGGTGCCGGCGACCAGAACGGTCGGGAAGCTGGTCTCGGGATGGCCGAGATGCGGCAGCAGGCCGCGCATGCGCTCGAGCCGCGGTCGCTCGGCGAACGGCTTGAGCGGCGCCAGGCGGGCCATGGCCCGCTCCGGAGCCTGCCCGGCCAATGCCGGAGGGATGGGCGCCGCCGCCGTCATACCGGTCGGAGCCGCGCTCAGAGCTGATGGCGCAGACAGAGCGGGACCGTCGTCTTGAGCGCGTCGCGCGGCACGACCATATCGAGAAAGCCCTGATCGAGCAGGAATTCGCTGCGCTGGAAACCTTCGGGCAGCTGCTGGCGGATGGTCTGCTCGATGACGCGCGGGCCGGCGAAGCCGATCAGCGCGCCGGGCTCGGCGATGTTGATGTCGCCGAGCATCGCGAACGATGCCGTCACGCCGCCGGTGGTCGGATCGGTGAGGATCGAGATGTAGGGCAGGCCGGCAGAACGCACGCGCGCCAGCGCGGCCGAGATCTTGGCCATCTGCATCAGCGACAGCGCGCCTTCCTGCATGCGCGCGCCGCCCGAGGCCGACACCACCAGCAGCGGCACGTGCCGCTCGACCGCGGCTTCGGCCGCGCGCGCGATGCGCTCGCCGACCACCGAGCCCATCGAGCCGCCCATGAAGCGGTAGTCCATCGTCGCCAGCATCACCGGCATGCTCTCGAGCGTGCCGGTGCACACGTGCACGGCCTCGCGCCCGCCGAGCTTGCGCTGGTAGGTCTTCAGGCGATCTTTGTAGGGCTTGGTGTCGTGGAAGGTGAGCGCGTCGACCGGCGAAATGTCTTCGAAGAGCGGCTCACCGACGCTGCCTTCGTCGAGCAGCAGGTTGGCGCGGGTCAGCGGATCGATGCGGAAGTGATAGCCACACTTCGGGCAGATCATGTGCTGGACGACCAGCTCGCGCGTGTAGGTGATCGCCTTGCACGCGGGACAGCGCGTCCACAGGCCTTCGGGCACCTGCGAGCGCTCGTGCGCCTGACGGATGGGCTTGGGCTGCTTTTTTTTGCGGAACCAGGGCACAGCGACGTTGCTCCGAGCGGGATGTGCGCGCCGCAGGGACGCGCCGAAGCGGCGAGGGCCGGTCGACGACGCGGGCGAACCGCGGCCGCCGTGGGTGCGATTCGGTCGGCGCCGAATCAGACGAGATCGTCGTCGTCTTCCTCTTCTTCGAGATCGTTGGGAATGCCGAGACGCATGCAGGCGGCGTCGTACATCTGGCGCGACGCCTTCTTGGCGTTCTGCAGCTCCGCCAAGCGCTCCTTCACCTTCGCCAGCTCCTCTTCGATCTGCTGGTCGAGATAGGTGATCTCCTGCTTGGTCATGGTCAGGGTGGACTCGTAAAAGCTCCGCTGTTCGTCGGTCAGGCTCATGGTTCCTCCAGGCTGTGGCGATGGGGGGCGCGGCGCGCAAACAGCGGCGCAGTCGACGATTCCGATGCGTTTCCCCGTGCAGGGAGGAAGGATACTCAGCTTTCGGTGGACTGGCAAGGCGCGTCGAGGACCGCAAAACGCACGACGCGCCTCCCGACCGTGAGGGTCGAGAGGCGCGTCGCGGCGCGGATGGCAGCGCGGCGAAATCAGCGGGCGGCCATCATCATGCGGTCGTGACCCTGGTGGGCGAGGCGAGCGTCGACGCGGTCGAGAGCGCGGCGCAGCGTCCAGGCGTTGGCGCTCTGGTCGCCGCTGTGCATCACGCTGGCGAGCGCGTCGGTCAGGGCCATCTCGGCGTGGCGGTCGAGCGAGTCACCCCAGCTGGCGAGCAGGTTGCGCGCGGTCACCTCGTAGATCGCGGCACAGGCGTCGCGGTCGCCGCGGTTGTACATCGGCACGCCGCGGTCGATGGCGAGCTTGATCAGGTCGCGCGGACCGGCGTCGAAGGACATCGGCGCCGACGACGGCACGGTGAAGTTCGGCGGCAGCAGGACGCTGTCGATCACGTGGATGACGCCGTTCGAGGTCATGATGTCGGTCTGGACGATCTTCGCGTTGTTGACCTTGGCCGTGCCGTAGTCGCTGCGGATGGTGACGGTCGAGCCCTCGACGGTGGTGGCTTTGCCAGCCTTCAGGGCATCGGCGGCAACCAGCTTGCCGGCGGCGACGTGGTAAGTGAGGACGGCGGTCAGCGCAGCCTTGTTCTCAGGCTTCAGCAGGGTCTCAACGACGCCGGCGGGCAGCTTCTTGAAGGCTTCGTCGGTCGGCGCGAAGACGGTGAACGGACCGTCACCCTTGAGTGTCTCGACCAGGCCGGCTGCGCCGAGCGCGGCGGCGAGGGTCTGGAACGAGCCTGCGGCGACGGCGGTGTCGACGATGTCCTTCTGGGCTTTGTCGCTATGGCTGCCGGCGAAGGCGGACGAGGCGAGCAGGAGCAGGGCGACGAAGAGGACGGCGATCGAACGGAGCGAGGACGACTTGGACGTGAACGGGTTCATAGCAACCACTCAAAAACAGATGGGTGGGTGGGAATCTTTTGGGTAACGGCCGTGACCCGGGTGTCATGTACGAGTTTCGTCCATGTGACATCCATGGATTCATCATCGCCGAAAAAATTTCATCCACCCTGCCGGCCCGCCAGTATCCTCCGGCGACCGACCCCTTGAATCGCGCGGTTCAGCGCACCGGCGGCAGCGCGTCGGGCGGCGTGCCGTGGCCGACGTCGAGCACGCGCGCGCCGCCCGCGCCGAGGATCGAGAAATGCCGATCGCTGGCCATGCCCTGGCGCTTGAACGCCGCCACCATCGCCGAGCTGGCGCGCTCGGCGTCGCTGCGCGTGCGGCCGAGGGCGAAGAGCGACGGTCCCGAGCCCGAGAGGCCGGCGGCGAAGGCGCCGCTGCGCAGCGCGCCGTCGCGCGCCTCCTCGAAGCCGGGCACGAGATGCGCGCGCTTGGGCTCGGCGATGACGTCGTAGAGCACGCGCGCGACCAGGTCGAGATCGCCGCGGTAGAGGCCGGCGACCAGGCCGGCGAGGTTCGACGCCTGCACCACCGCCTGGCGCCGGGTGACGGTGTCGCCGAGCAGATCGCGGCCTTCGCGGGTGTCGAGCCCCATGTGCGGACGCACCACCGCGCACCACACGCCGGCGGGCGTCGGCAGGGTGATGACGTCGCCGGGATCGTCGGCGCGCACCAGCACGAAGCCGCCGTAGAGCGAGGGCGCGGCGTTGTCGGCGTGGGCGCTGCCGCAGGCGGCCTGCTCGGCTTCCGCCGCGCAGCGCAGCAGGGTCGGCCGCGACGCCGCCACGCCCAAGAGGCGCACGGTCGCCACCAGCGCCGCCACGCCGCTCGCGGCGCTCGAGCCGAGACCGCTCGTGAGCGGCATGTTCTTGTGGATGGTCAGACGCAGGCCGACGTCGCGCAGCGAGCGGCCGACGCCGTCGCGCACGTCGGCGGCGCGCAGATGGCGCAGCAGCGACGAGACCGCGACCGACGCGGTGTTGCGCGCCGGATCGCGCGGCAGCACGCCGCCGTCGCCGTGGATGTCGTCGATCTCGATGCCCGGACGCGATCGACGCTCGACCGTCACCACGTCGCCGGGCGAGGCGATGGCGAAGCCGAGCGTGTCGAAGCCGCAGCCGACGTTGGAGACCGTGGCGGGCGCGAACGCGCGCGCCCAGTCGGCGCGGGCGTCGGGCGCGGGGGTGCGGCTGTCGGCGGCAGGGACGGATGCCGGTGCGGCGGAGGACGAAACGACGGATGCGTCGTCGGCCATGGGCAAGACCTCGGGCAGGACGCGGCGCGCGCGATCGGTTCAGCGTCGCAGCCGCGCGGACGAGCGGGAAAGAGGGCGGGTACAGCGTGCACTCGGACGAGTCTGCTCAGGGTACCGCTTCCCCGCCCTGGCTGCCAAGCGCGGGCGGGGCGCCTGGATCGCGCCTCACCCGCACCGCCCGAGAACCGCTCAGGCCTTCGACCAGAAGGCGCTGCCGTAGACCGCGCGCTCGCCGAGCTCTTCAGCGATGCGCAGCAGCTGGTTGTACTTCGCGTTGCGGTCGCTGCGGCAGGGCGCGCCGGTCTTGATCTGGCCACAGTTGGTGGCCACCGCCAGATCGGCGATGGTCGAATCCTCGGTCTCGCCCGAGCGATGGCTGAGCACCGCACCGAAGCCGCTGCGCAGCGCCAGGCCGACGGCGTCGAAGGTCTCGCTCAGCGTACCGATCTGGTTGACCTTGACCAGGATCGCGTTGGCCGCGCGCTCGTCGATGCCGCGCTGCAGGAACTTGGCGTTGGTCACGAAAAGATCGTCGCCGACCAGCTGGGTCGTGTCGCCGATCGCCGCGGTCAACTTCGACCAGCCCGCCCAGTCGTCCTCGGCCAGGCCGTCCTCGATCGAGCGGATCGGATAGCGCGCGCGCCAGTCGGTCCACAGTGCGATCATCTCGTCGCTCGTCATCACCCGCTCGGGATCGCTCTTGAACAGGCGGTAGCCTTCCTGGCCGTTCTCCTTGGCCTCGTTCCACAGCTCGCTGTTGGCGGGATCGAGTGCGACGTAGATCTGCTCGCCCCAGCGGTAGCCGGCCTTGTCGACCGCCTCCTCGATCAGCTTGAGGGCGTCTTCGTTGTCTTTCAGGTTGGGCGCGAAGCCGCCCTCGTCGCCGACCGCCGTCGACAGGCCGCGCTTGTGCAGCACGCCGCGCAGCGTGTGGTAGATCTCGACGCCCGCGCGCAGGCCGTCTTCGAAGGTCTCGAAGCCCCACGGCTGGATCATGAACTCCTGGAAATCGACCGTGTTGTCGGCGTGCTTGCCGCCGTTGAGGATGTTCAGCATCGGCACCGGCATGACCTTGGCACCGCTGCCGCCGAGGTAGCGAAAGAGCGGCAGGCCGGCGGCCGCGGCCGCGGCGCGCGCCACCGCCATCGACACCGCGAGGATCGCGTTGGCGCCGAGCTTGCTCTTGCTGTCGGTGCCGTCGAGCTCGCGCATGAGCGCGTCGATGCCCTCCTGATCGCGCGCGTCGAGGCCCTCGATCGCGGGCGCGATCAGCTCGTCGATGTTGTCGACTGCATTGCCGACCCCCTTGCCGCCGTAGGCGTCACCGCCGTCGCGCAGCTCGACCGCCTCGTTGACGCCGGTCGACGCGCCGCTCGGCACGGCCGCCTGGCCGAAGGCGCCGCCGGCGAGATGGACCTCGGCTTCGACCGTCGGGTTGCCCCGGCTGTCGAGAATCTGGCGTCCGTGGATGGTTTCGATCTCGAATTCAAGGCTCATGCGGTGGCACTCCTGACAGGGTGGATGACCGGGTGATGCGGTGAATGGACGATGGGGTTGCTCGCGCGCGCAGGCGCGCAGTGGGCGACCGACGCCGCGCATGGACGCGCGCCGAATGGATGGTATCGGTCCCCCGGTTCGCTTGCTAGACTTCGCGCGCGCGTCTGCCGCCGACCGCCGCAGCGATTCCGCCGCGGTCGCAGCATCGCCCGCGCGTCCCACCGATCCGCTCATCCGCCCGACCGGGCGCGACCTGGAGGACACCCTGTCCATGACCACCGCCAAGATCGCCATCAACGGCTTCGGCCGCATCGGCCGCATCGTCACCCGCATCGCCAAGCAGAACAAACAGTTCGACATCGTCGCGATCAACGATCTGACCGACCCCGCCTATCTCGCCCACGCCTTCCGCCGCGACAGCGTCCACGGCACCTACCCCGGCGAGGTCGCGCTCGACGGTGACGTGATGACCATCGACGGCGACAGCTTCCGGGTGCTGCAGGAGCGCGATCCCACCAAGCTGCCGTGGGCGGAGCTCGGCGTCGACTACGTGGTCGAGTCGACCGGCGTCTTCCGCGCCACCAGCCAGCTCGAGATGCACCGCCAAGCCGGCTGCAAGCGCGTCGTGCTGACCGTGCCGACCAAGGACGAGCTCAAGAGCACGGTGGTGCTCGGCGTCAACGACGACGTGAGCACCGACGACGCGGTCTTCGTCAGCAACGCCAGCTGCACGACCAACTGCGTCGCGCCGCTGGTCAAGGTGCTCCACGACACCTTCGGCGTGAAGCGCGGCCTGATGACCACCATCCACGCCTACACCGCCGACCAGCGCATCGTCGACGGCCCGCACAAGGATCTGCGCCGCTCGCGCCACGCCGCGATCAACATCGTGCCGACCTCGACCGGCGCCGCGCGCGCGGTTGGCCGCGTGATTCCCGAACTCAACGGCAAGCTCGACGGCATGGCGATGCGCGTGCCGGTGGCCGACGGCTCGATCGTCGACCTGGTGGTCGAGGTCGAGAAGGGCGCCACCGTCGATCAGGTCAACGCGGCGTTCCGCGCCGCCGCCGAGGGCGACATGGCCGGCATCCTCGAGTACACCGAGGAGCCGCTGGTCTCGACCGACATCATCGGCAACCCGCATTCGTCGATCTTCGATTCGGGCCTGACCCAGGTCATGGACGGCACGCAGATCAAGGTCGTGTCGTGGTACGACAACGAGGCGGGCTACTCCAGTCGCGTTGTCGACGTACTCGGACGTCTGGCGGCACTCGACGGCCTCAGCGTCGACTACGCCGGCGAGGGCTGAGGCGTGACGGCATCGGCGCGGCAGATCAAACGCATCGCGATCAACACCGGCGGCGGCGACGCACCGGGCCTGAACGCCGTCATCCGGGCCGTGACCGAAGCTGCGCTCGAGCGCGGCTGGGAGATCTTCGGCATCCGCAAGGGCTTTCATGGCCTGCTCGACATCCAGTCCGACGACGATCTGCAGGATCCCCAGCGGGTCATCCGGCTCGACGCCGACGCGGTGCACGGCATCGGTCATCTCGGCGGCACGATCCTCGGCACGACCAACAGCGGCAATCCGTTCGAGTTTCCGATGCCGAACGAGGCCGGTGAGCTGGTCGCCGTCGATCGCTCGGACGAGATCATGGCCGGCTTCGAGCGCCTCGGCGTCGACGCGCTGGTCGCGATCGGCGGTGACGGCTCGATGCGCATCGCCCAGCGGTTCGCCGACAAGGGCCTGCCGATCGTCGGCGTGCCCAAGACGATCGACAACGATCTCAATGGCACGGTCGTGACCTTCGGCTTCGACACCGCGGTGACGGTGGCGACCGCCGCCATCGATCGGCTGCACTCGACCGCCGAGTCGCACGAGCGGGTGATGGTGGTCGAGGTCATGGGCCGCTACGCCGGCTGGATCGCGCTGCACGCCGGCCTCGCTGGCAGCGCCGACGTGATCCTGCTGCCCGAGGTGACGTTCTCGATCGACGCGGTGATCGACAAGATCAACAGCTGCCGCGCCAGCTCGCATCCCTACGCAATGGTGGTGGTGGCCGAGGGCGCGGCACCGATCGGCGGCGCGATGACGTTCCGCGGCGCGGCCGGCATCGGCCACGAAGGCAAGCTCGGCGGCATCGGTGAGCAGGTCGCCCAGGCGATCCGCCAGCGCACGGCGCACGAGGTGCGCACGGTGGTGCTCGGCCATCTCCAGCGCGGCGGCAGCCCGACCGCGCGCGATCGCCTGATCGCCTACCGCTTCGGCGCCGCCGCCGTGCGCGCGCTGGCCTCGGGCTACAACAACGTGATGGTTGCGCTCGATCCGCCCAACGTCCGGCCGGTGCCGCTGGCCGACGCGACGGCGCGCATGAAGTCGGTGCCGCTCGACGGCGACACGATCAAGACCGTGCGCGATCTCGAGATCAGCCTGGGCGAGCTGCCCCCCGGCTGATCGCAGCGTTTGCGCGCGATCAGCCGGCGTCCGCGCGCGCGCGGTCTGCCAACCGCGCGCGGCGGGCGAGCTTGCCGGTGAAGAGCTGCAGCGGCAAATGCACGCGCGCCGCCCACGCGACCTCGCTGTGGCGCGCGCCGGGGAAGGCAAAGTGGGCGAGCTGGGTGCCGTATTGGAAGCCGGCATCGAGCAGACCGTTGGCCATCGCCAGGGTCGTTTCGTAGTTGTCACGCGGCCAGCCGCTGTCGAGATAGATGCGCAGATGCTGCCGGGACGCCGGGTCGTCGTCGTGCACGCGCTGCAGCAGATCGTCGCGGTAGCCGAAGGTGCTCGACAGGCACGCCGCGAGGCCGAAGACGTCGGGCCGCTCCCAGGCCATGTAGAACGACACCACGCCGCCCAGCGACGAGCCCATCACGCCGGTGTGCGCGCGCCCGGGCAGGGTGCGGAAGCGGCGATCGATGTGCGGCTTGATCTCCTCGACCAGCGCCCGACCGTAGGTTTCGTAGCCCGGCCGGGTGTACTCCGCTTCGCGGTCTTCGGCGTAGACGCCGACGACGATCGTGCGGTCGATCAGGTTCATGCGGTCGAGCTCGCGCAGGGTCTCGTCGATGCGCCAGTCGTTGCCGGCGAAGGCTTCGTCGGGAAAGAAGAGATTGGCGCCGTCGTGCATGTAGAGCACGGGATAGCGCTTGCGCCAGTTCTCGAAATAGCCGGAAGGCAGATAGACGCGCAGGCGCACGATGCGGCCGAGATGGGAGGAGATCAACGGCAGAATGTCGGTGATCTCGCTGGCCCGGGCCGGCAGAAAATGCGGATAGATGGCCTGCACGTCGTCGACGCCGAGAATCGCCAGCTTGTTGTCGCCGATCGCCCAGCGGAAGGTACCGTCGGGCTCGATCAGGCACGGCTTGAAGGCGCGATGGGGCCGCGCCGCCTCGAGGGTGATGCAGTGGCCGCCGTCGTCGTCGATGACGGTCGGGAGATCGTCTGACCAGTCGGGCTCGGCGCGGACGACGATGCGCCCCTCGGTCGGGGGATAGACGATGCGGACGGTGCCGCGGTAGGTGATCTTCGACGCCGTCATGCCGACGACTCAGGACGCCGACGCGTCGTCGGCGAAGCGCGCGCGCATGGCGGCTTCGAACGCGGCCGACTGACCGCGCGCGATGCTCATCGACTGCCAGTCGGCGCCGCGGGCGTGCTTGGCCAGATAGACGATCTGGCCGACGTGGTACGCGTGGTGAGCGAGCTGGCGCAGGAAGGCGTCGAAAATGCGGTGCGACTCGCCGCGGATGACGATCGTCTGCCCCAGCCGGTCGTCGCCGACCGCGTCGAAGGCGGCGAAGAGCGCGGCCCAGCCGGTGTCCCAGCGGGCCATCAGCGCGGCGCGATCGGCCGGCGGCGGCACGAACTCGCCGTCGCGGTTGCGGTCGGTCTTCTCGCCGTCGCTGGTGAGGAAATCGGTGAAGCGCGAGCGCAGGTTGCCGGCCATGTGCTGGACGATGACGGCGATGCTCAGATCGCCTTCGCCGCCGGTCGACCGCTTGGACTCGGCGAAGAACATGTCGTCGTCGATCTGCGCGAGCGCCGACTCGGCCTGTTCCTTGAGTTTGGAGAAACGCGTGCGCAGATCGTCGCGCGCCGCGAGAAGAATCGTCTGGGCGTCGAGGGTTGCAGGTTCGCTCATGGAGGCTACTGTATCGCTTCAGGCGCGGCGGCGACGGCAGGCCGGGGCGCTTTCGCAACGCGGCGCCGCAGCAGATATGCCGGCGGGCGGCCGCCCTGGCGCGCGACCCGCCAGCCGCGACCGCGCAGGCGGTGCAGCACGCCGCCGCGGTTGACGCCCATCTCGGCGACGCGGGGACGGAACGACAGATAGAGCCAGTGAATGCCGGGCGGCACCGGATCGAGATGGCCGTCACTGGGATTCTGACCCACCGCGTGCAGTCGATGGCTGAAGCGCGGACCGTAGAGCACGTAGCGGCCGAGCGTGTGGGTGCCGGCGGTGGCGATGGTGGTGAACGCCGGCACCTCGGTCCAGGCGAACTGCCACATCGCGGCCCGCTCGTCCAGCCACGCCTGCGGACGCCGACGCTCGACCTGATCGCCGTAGGCCATCAGCACGCCGGCGACAACGATCAGCAGCGCGATCGGCGCCGCCAGGGCGCGTCCCCAGGCCGTCGGCGCGGTCGGCGCGCCGCCGCGCGGATGCCGCCGACGCAGCGCGCGCTGGATCGCAAACGCCAGCAGCAGCGCGGCCGCGCCGTGGACGACGACCCCGAGCGCCGCCGCGCCGGGCAGCGGATCGGGCGCGATCGGCTGCGGCAGCCACCGCGCGGCGACGATCCACGGCAGCGCCGCCGAGATCGCCGCCAGCAGCGCGCCGGCCACTCGCCAGCCTGCTGCCGCGCCACGCGGCCACGCGGCGACCGCGCACAGCGCGAAGAGCGTCAGCGGCGCGAGCGCGAAGCGCAGGCCGAAGCCCGACATCGCGACCGCCAGCTGATCCGGCGTCAGCCCGCGGGTCCAGGGCGTGCGGAGATAGAGCAGAAACAGCAGCAGCGACGCGAGCGCGAGCGCGCGCGCGGTGACCGCACCGCGCGGCGACCGCGGCCCGTGGATCGCAAGGCGCAGCGCACCCGCCAGGCCGAGCACGAGCAGGAACACCGACGGTCCCAGGCGCCGGAACGCGCCCTGCAGCCAGGCATTCCAGGTCGCGGCGTCACCGACGTGGTCGAGCAGCGCGGTGCCGCCGACGTCGCCGCGGCCCATCAGCAGCACGCGCTCGCCCAGCTGCACGGTGATCGGATACACCGGATTGCCGTGCTCGACCAGCGCACGCAGCTGCGGCAGCGCCATCGATGCGCACAGCAGCGCGATCAGCGTCAGCAGCGCGGCCGCGTCGATCGTCGCGCGCGCGTCGCGCGATGGCGGCGGCGCGTCCGCGCGGCCGTCCCGGCGCGATCGCCATCGACGCAGCAGCAGCAGGCCGAGCGTCATCAGGCCCGCGAGCAAAGCGCCATAGGCCACGCCCGTGGCCTTGCTGCCGAGCAGCAGGAGCAGCGCGAGCGTGCCGGGCAGCAGCACGCGCAGGCCCAGGGCGGCCGGGGCAGGGCGGGCGCGCAGCGTCGCCAGCGCGCGCAGGCCGAGCAGCACGCCGACGGCGAAGACGACGTCGCCTTTGAGGCTGCCTTCCCCCGTCAGGCCCCAGATCAGCGGCGTCAGCGCGACCAGCCAGGCGGCGGCGCGGGCGCGGCGGGCCGGCAGGCCGAGCGCGCGGCCGATCTCGCGCACTGCCAGCATCAGCAGCACCACCGACAGCAGCCGCGGCACGACCACCAGCGTGTCGCGTCCGACCAGCACCAGCGGCACGACGAACTGCTGCTCCCAGAGCAGCGGATAGTTCCAGCGCGTCGAGATGGCGATGCGGTCGTCCTGCAGCCACTGGACGATCATCGGCCCGTGCCGGGCGAGCGAGTCGGTGCCGTTGACAAACGCCGCGCGACAGGCGAGCAGCAGCAGGCCCGCGAGCGCCACCAGCGGCAGCACCGCCGCGGACCCGCGCGCCGACGCCAGCCACGGCCGCAGGCCGGCGCGCAGCATCTCGAACGGCATGCGCACCACCGCCCAGCCGCCGGCGGCGACCGCCAGCGCCGCGACCAGCGCGACCGCCGCGAGGAACGGCTTGACCCGCAGCCAGCCGACGAGACCGAGCGTTTGGACGACGAGCGCGGTGGTCACCACCTGGCCCGCGCCGAGGATCAAGAGCGTTTCGCCCGCCGGCGGCGCGGCGACACCGGGCCGACGCAGGCGGTGCAGCACGGCCGCGATCGGCAGCGCCAGCAGGCCCATGACCAGCGGCACCAGCGCCGCGCCGACGAAGGCGCGCGCGTCGAGGGGTACCGCCGCGTCGATCATGCCGTCCGGTTCAGGGCGCGTCGAAGACGATCGACGCGATCTCGTCCCATGCGACGTAGCGCGGCGTATCGTCGACCACCACCGCCACGCCCGCGTTGCCATCGCCGACGTCGGCGCTGTCTTCAAGCGTCAACTCGGTGCCGTCGTGCAGCTCGACCTCGCTGCGGTCGCTGCCGCGCGGCGTGACGCGCTTCACCAGGCTGAACGGAATCGCGTATTCCACGCCGTCCTGCGTCCCGTCGAGCATCTCCCAGCCTTCGGCTTCGTCGAGATCGAACGCGATGCGGCCGCGCAGGCGCTGGCCGCCGCGGGTTTCGACCGTGCCGCTGAGCGGACCGCGCGGCGGATAGTCGTCGTAGGCCGGCCCGCTGCTGCCGGGCGGATCGAAATCGGCCCGCGCAAAGGCGTCCCACGAGACCTGGACGCGGCCGAATCGGGGATCTTCGACGAACACGCCGCGCATGGAGTCGTCGACGTCGTTGGTGCCGTCGAGCACCACGGCCTCACCCGCGCGCAGGGTCACGCGGCTGCTGTCGCGACCTTCGCGCTCGATCGACGCGATCGCACCCATCGGAATCGACCAGCGATCGCCGTCGCGATCGTCGCCGTCGAGTTTGTCGATCGACACGCACTCTTCGAGGTCCCACTGGATGCCGCCGCGAAAGACCGTGTCGTCGCGGGTGGTGACCGCGCCCATGATGCGGAAGACATCGGCCGCGGCGTCGTCGGGCGCGGCCGCGAATGCGATCGTCCGAATCCGGTGCCAGGGCACGGTGCGCGGCGATTCCTCGTCGTCAGACCAGATCCAGATTTCCGCGCCGACGTCGTTCGAGCCGCCGCGCACCTCGAGCGTAAGATCCGACTTGAGCGTCACGATGACGCGGTTGCGGCCGCGCAGCTCGAGCTGGTCGATGTCGCCGAAGCGCGCGACGAAGTACCGATTGCGCTCGTGGTCAGGCTCATCGCTGGTGTAGCCGATGGTGAAGCCGAGCACCTTGATCGGCTCGCGCTCGACCGGTCGCGCATCGCGCAGGAGATCCACGTAGGGACGCGTCTGCTTGCTGGAATTGAAGAAGTCGCCCCAGAACGCCTCCTCGTCGTCCCAGCGCAAGCGCCCTTCGATACGCTCGCCGCGGGTGGTGGTCACCGTACCGTAGAGAAAGCCGGATGCGTCGGCGTCGACGGGCATCGGCGGCAGCATGAAGTCGGGCGGCGCCTCGGCGGCCGCCGGCGACGCGGGTGCGAAAGTCGCGACGCCGATCAGCAGCGCGACGAGCAGCGGGAAGAGGGGGATGCATCGGGCGGTCATGGCAGATCTCCGGAAAGGGATGCGCAGGCGAAGCGGTGGCGGCACGGGACGGGTCGCGCGCAGCCTGGCAGCGGCGATCCGGCTAGAGCAATCGACGGCGGCGCACCGTCCGGCGGCGCGGCGTGAGCTCGACGTAGGCTTCGACGCCGTCGACCGTGTGGCGGGTGAGCGACTGGCCGATCACGGCCTCGATCTCGTTGATCATCGCTTTGTTCTGCCAGGTGCCGATCGACGACACGATGCCCTCGTTGTCGCCGCGCGCGGTGCGCCCCGAGCGGTGTACGTAGTCTTCTACGGTGTCGGGGAAGCCAAAGTTGATCACGTGGCCGATCCGGGGGATGTCGATGCCGCGCGCGGCGACGTCGGTCGCCACCAGCACCCGGCTGCGCCCCTCGCGGAAGCTGCGCAGCGCCGCCACCCGCTGCGCCTGCGTCAGGTCGGAGTGGATGCGCGCGGCCGCGTGGCCGTGGCGATCGAGCTGACGCGACAGCCACTCGGAGTCGAGGCGGCGGCGCGTGAAGATCAGCGTGCTGCCGTCGATGGTTTCGAGCAGGCGATGCAGGCAGGGGAGCTGGTCGCCGTCGTTGACCAGGTAGACGCGGTGGTCGAGCCCCGAGGCCGTGTGCCCGGCCGGCCGCAGATCGATGGTCTCCGGCGTATCCATGAAGCGCTGCGTCAGGCGGGCGATGGCCGGCGGCATCGTGGCCGAGAACATCAGCGTCTGACGATTCGGCGGCAGGCGCTCGAGGATGCTTTGGATCTGGGGCAGAAAGCCGAGATCGAGCATGTGATCCGCTTCGTCGAGCACCAGCATGCGGACCGCGTCGAAGCGCACGTTGCCGCGCTCGTAGTGATCGACCAGGCGTCCCGGCGTCGCGACGATGATGTCGGGCGGACGACCGAGATGATCGATCTGCGGCCCGAAGCGCACGCCGCCGATGATGCACGCGGCGTCGAGTAGATGATCGCGTCCGACGAGGTCGAGAAACGCCTTGGTCTGCAGCGCGATCTCGCGCGTCGGACAGACGATCAGGCCGCGCATGCCCGTGCCGTCGTGCAGATGCTCGGCCATCGGCAGGACGAAGGCCGCGGTCTTGCCGGAGCCGGTCTCGGCCAGGCCGATGACGTCCTTGCCGGCCAGGGCGTGCGGCATGACCCCGGCCTGGATCGGCGTCGGATGAACGAAGCCCACCGACTCGACCGCCTCGAGCACGGGTGCGCTCAGATCGAGATCGGCGAAGCTCAGGTCGGTGGTCGAGACGTGGCCCTGATCGATCGCGCCGGTGGCGAGGCCGGTCGCGACCTGATCCTCCTCACCGACGTCAACGTCGCCGCCCTCGCCGTCGTCGCGTCCGCGGCGGCCGCGCCGGCTGCGCCGCCCGCCGCCGCCCGCGGTTCCGCCGCCGCTGCCGTCGTCGTCGGGTCCGTCGTCAGGGTCGTCGTCGCCGCCGTCGTCGTCGGTCGCCGCGGCGCCCGCCCGACGGCGGCTGGTGCGCCGGCGACCACTGCTGCGCTCGCTCGACGCCTCGGCGTCATCGCCCGCCGGCG
>JBCCOR010000001.1:0-27611 GCA_039025295.1 Acidobacteriota bacterium | reverse complement strand
GTGCGTTCGTCACCGGGTACTTCCCGATCCAATACGGACTCAGCTGCACGGTGTGAATCGTCCTGCCCTCGTATTTGTGATCGCCGCCCAGCGTGTACGAACCACCCGGCACGTACACGAGGACCGAACCATCCTGCTCATGCGTCCGCTCCGACCCTGCTTCCGGCTCGCCAAGCGCCGATACGATCGCCGGCGCCCCAATCCCCAGAAGCTCCCGCAGCAGCCCGCGTGCCTTGCCGTCTGACTCGCTCTCGCGCAGCCCCTCGAGCACCGCCCGTCCCGTACGCCCGTCCGCGATCGTCGCCTCCGCCCAGCCGTCGAGCGCATCCGCCTTCAGCAGCCGCAGCACCTGGAACCGCTCGCCATCGTCCGCAACGCCCTCCGCCAGCGCCTGCAGCAGCGCCGCCGCCGACGGCTCCGCCGCGTCGCGCAGGCAGTCCGACACCAGCAGCGCATCGCGCGAGAGCGCCCGCGCGTCGATCAAGGCACGCATCACCTCGTCGAAGACCGAAGGATTCGTCAACCCGAGCGAGAGCAAGACCACCTCGCGCCACCAGTCGGTTCCGAAGTGCGCGGCCAGCGCGTCGATCACGCCGCGATCCTTCGCGAAGCGATCCTGCACGTGGCACGCGGCCAGATATTCCTGGAAGCTCAGGTGCAAGAACCCATAGTCGCCGCGCCCGAGGGACACGAGGGCGCCCGTCTGGTCGCGCACCTGGGCCAGAAAATCCGACGGCCGCAGATTCAAATCGCGCCGCGACCGCAGCGGATCGCGAATTACGTCAATCACGTCGGCCTCGGGCAGCTCGCGCGCGTCGTGCATGTGCAGATGCCACGCCAGCGGCTGCAGCACGGCCAGGGCGTCGGTATGGCCGATCGCGGGCTGGCCGTCGGCCGGACGCAGCTTCTTTGCGTCGCGCCACAGATGGAGGAGCGTGCGCACGCATGCCTCGTAGAGCTCGGCACGCTTCTCCGGCAGATGGCCTTGATCCCAGAAGAGCAGGCAGAGGATCTGCAGCATCAGCGGATTCGTCGCCAACTCGCGCAGGCCCTTGTTGCGCGCATCGGCCTCGTCGAACACGCGTTCGGCCAGCGCCTGCGCCCGGCGCGCGCCGTCGGCGCGGGTGGCGCGACGGCCGTCGGGCTCGCGGCCGAAGCCGTCGACCACCGCGCGGTACCAGCGATCGATGAACGACGTCGCGTCTTCTTCCGCCAGCGGACGCACGTGCAGCTCGACGAAGCGGCTCGACAGGCGCGCGTCGCCGCGGTAGCCGGCGTAGCGGCTGGTCATCACGAAGAGGCAGTTCTTGCGAAGGTGAATCGCCTTCTCGAGCCAGGCCGCGATCGCTTCGCGGTCGGCCGCGTCGGCGACCTCGTCGAAGCCGTCGAAGAGCAGCAGCAGGCGCCCGCGTCGGAGGAGCGCCCTGGCCAGCGGCTCGACGTCCGCGTCGTCGAGATCGGCGCAGGTCGCGCGCAGCGTGTGGGCGAGCGCGGCGGGCAGGCCCTTGACCGAGGCGGGCAGGCCGCGCAGGAGGACGAGCACGGGCTTGACGTCGTCGGGCAGGCCGAAGACCGACGGCTCGGTGAGGAGGAAATGCTTGAGGAGGGTGGTCTTGCCGCTGCCCGGATCGCCGAGGACCACCGCGCCGCGCCGCTGCTGCGCATGCGCGACGCGGAAGGTGTCGGCGAAGGCGACGTCGCGACCGTCGTCGTCGACCGCGGTGAGTTCGTCGTCGAGGGCGCGCGCCGCGCCTTTCTCGTCGCGCTGATGCATCGGACCGCGCTCGTGCAGCCAGGCGCGCAGCGGCACGTAGATCGCATCGAGCTCGATTGGCATGCGCACCTTCGACGGAAAGCCCGCCATCGGCAGCTCGTCGTTCTGGCTGCGCTGGTGGTCGAGGAAGGTCTTGAGCTGGTCGGCGTGCTTGTCGCGCAGCGCTTTCGCGGGGGGTAGCGGAACCTCCGCCGGCGCGTCGGGCGGTGCAGCGGCCGCGGAGGCATCGCGATCGAGCCATGGCGCCGCGAACCGCCAGATGCCGCGCTCGGCGATCTCGGTCTCCTGCGGCGCGGGCCGCGGCATCCAGCGTCCGGCGACGTCGTCGTAGCGGCGAAGGTGGACGTCGACGTGGTGTTTGCCGGGATCGAGCCGGATCACGCTGTAGCCGTTCGGTCGGCGCGAGCCTTGGTAGCAGGCGCCGGCGGCGATCGTCGCGCGTCCGCCGGCGTGCTCGTCGACCCAGTCGAGATGTTCGTGGCCGTGCAGAATGAGATGAAAATCGCGGCGCAGCGCGCGGGCGAACTTCGGCGCCTCGTGCGGATGCAGCCACGCCGGCGGATGATGCAGCATCGCGATCCGCACGTCCGCCTCGCGCACCTTCTGATGGAGCGTCTCGTGCTGCCAGTGCGCGCCCATCCACAGCCGCCCTTGCTCCGCATTCTCCCCGCTGCACCAAGCCGTGTTGAACCCGACCAGCCCGATCGACGCGCCCGCGATCGACCGCGTCGCGTGCCAGATCGCGCGGTTGGCGCACACCGCGTCGGGCTGCAGATGCGTGAGATCGTGCGCTTTCAGGAACGCGCGGTAGTCGTCGAGCCGCTCGGTGAGCTGATCCCAGGCGCGCCCGCCCTTTTGGATCAGTCTCTCGACCGTCGCCTCCTTCGCCGTCTCACGCCAGGCTGTTTCGAGCTCGCCGAATTTGTTGCGGTCGACGTCGTGGTTGCCCGGGACGAGAAAGATCTGCTTGTTCGTGAGCGACGGCGTGTACGCCTGCTGAATCGCGCGAATCACGCCCCAGCCGTGCTCGAAGTCGGCGGCGGTGCCGGCCTGCGCGAGATCGCCCGTGAAGAGCACGAGGTCCGGGCGCAGTTCGCGGTCGTTGGCCAAGCGCTGCAGATCGGCGACGAGGTCGTTTGTTACGCGCTCCGAATCCCACGCCGTGTCGGCCTGCGCGTGCAGGTCCGACAGGTGCAGCAGCGTGATGATGTTCGACGTCTGGCTCATCGTCCCCAACCTCCGAAGAAATCCCAGGTGCGACGACGATCTTGCGCGATCGGTGGCGGGAAGTCGAGCGGCCGTCAGGTCACCTGGGCATAAATGCCCAGGCTATTCTTCCGACGGCCTGCCTTCGGCAGCCTACCGCCGCCCAGCCCAAGACGCATCGTCACGACGCGCCGCGTTCGATGGGCACGTGGCTCTTGCTGTACGGCCGAGGCGAGCATGCGCAAGACAATCGCAGGTGGTTCCGGTGAGGGGCGGGGGCAGGCTGCCGTGAGGCAGGCCGTGGAATGGAGAGCCCGGTGCTTCAGCGCCGGGTGACGACGAGTCTCGGCGATCATGCGGGATTCTGCGCAAGAGCGCCTGACGATCATGCGCAAGACAATCGCAGTTGGTTCCGGTGAGGGGCGGGGGTAGGCTGCCGAGAGGCAGGCCGTCGGACGAATAGCCCGGCGCTTCAGCGCCGGGTGACGAGGAGTCTCGGCAATCATGCGGGATTCTGCGCAAGATCGCCCCGCGAGCATGCGCAAGACAATCGCAGGCGGTTCCGGTGAGGGGCGGGGGTAGGCTGCCGTGAGGCAGGCCGTGGAATGTAGAGCCCGGTGCTTCAGCGCCGGGTGACGAGGTGCCGAACCACGTTCCCCGCCGCAACCAGCGCCTCGAGCCGCTCCGCCGCAGGCGGACGCCGCTCCAGCTGATAAAGCAGCAGACCGTCCGCCCGCAGCTCGAGATTCCGCACCCGCCCGGCCTGCGCCTCGCCCGCCATCCAGTCGCCGAGACCGCCGTGCAAGAGCGCCGTCGCCCGATCGGCGGGGGCGCCCAGGCACTGGTACGACGCCAGCCCCGGCCACGCGTCGAGTGAGATCTCGACCGGATCGCCCCAGATCGCCCGGTTGATCGCGTTGTCGACCTGCAGCGTGCGCACGCGCAGCGCGAGATGCGGCGTCTGCGCCGACGGATCGAGCGCCAGCCACGCGGCGCTGTGGTGATCGCGCTCGCCGGGCGAGGCCGCGCGGACCTGGTGGAGATGCATCAACACGACGCCGTCGGCGCTGGCGTGCGCGCTGCGGACGACGGTCGACGCGCCGCGCTGGCCGAACGGGAACTGCCCGACGTGCGCCTGCATCGCCGCCAGATCGATCGCGGTGAGCTGACGCCGCGACGCGAACGACGCGTACTGCGCGTCGCGGTTCTGGTTGTGCCGGCGATAGAAGAACGCCCCAACCGCCATGAGGCCCAAAAAGACCAGCAGGCCCGGCAGAATGCTCAGCAGCTCACCCATGCGCGCTTCCTCCTCCGCGTGCGGTGCATGCAAAAACGCGCGCCGGCCACTCGACCGGCGCGCGCCGTGCGTTCACGAACGTGAATCGACCGCTCAGGCGGTCTCGACCATCAGCTTCGCAACCACGCGGTTGAACGCCGACGGGTCGGGCAGCTCCGAACCCTCGGCGAGCAGCGCGTAGCCGAGCAGCAGCTGGGCGTAGTCGTCGATCGCCGGGTCGTCGGCGTTGGCGTCGAAGCGGGCGTGGAGCTTGCCGAGCAGGTCGTGCTCGGGGTTGAGCTCCATGATCCGACGCTGACGCGTCATCTCGGAATCGCCCTCGGTGCGGCGCAGGAGACGCTCGAAGTGCGGGCTCATGTCGTGCTCGGCGCCGACCAGGCACACCGGCGAGGTCGTCAGACGGTTCGACAGGCGGACGTCTTTGACGTGCGCGTCGAGCTTCTTCTGCAGCGCGTTGAGCAGCGTGCTGTAGGTCTCCGACTTCTCCTTGAGCTGCTCCTCCGACTCTTTCTGCTCCTCCTCGGTGCCGAGATCGACCGTGCCCTTGCCGACCGACTTCAGGGTCTTGCCCTCGTACTCGGTCAGCGACTGCGTCACGAGCTCGTCGACCGGATCGGTCAGGTAGAGCACCTCGTAGCCCTTGGCGCGGAACGCCTCGAGATGGGGCGAGTTCTCGACCATCGCGCGGTTCTCGCCGGTGAGGAAGAAGATGTCGTCCTGACCCTCCTTCATGCGCGCGATGTACGCGTCGAGCGAGGTCTGCTGGGCGTCGTCGTGCGACGAGGCGAAGCGCAGCAGCTTGGCCAGGCGGTCGCGGTTCTCGTAGTCCTGGCTGATGCCTTCCTTGATCACGCGGCCGAACTCGTTCCAGAAGTCGGCGTAGGTCGTATCGCCTTCCGTGTCGGCCGCGGCCTCGTCGGCGTCGCCGTCGGCCTGGCTCTCGGCCGCGTCGGCTTCCTGCGCCGCGAGCTTCTGCAGATGATCGAGCACCTTGCGGGTCAGCCACTTGCGCATCTGGGTCAGATGGCGGTCCTGCTGCACCAGCTCGCGCGAGACGTTGAGCGGCAGATCGGCCGAGTCGACCACGCCCTTGACGAAGCGCAGGTACGACGGCAGCAGATCCTCGCAGGCGTCCTTGATCAGCACGCGGCGGACGTAGAGCTGCAGGCCGTAGCTCGGCTCGCGGTAGTAGAGGTCGAAGGGCGCCTTCTGCGGCAGGAAGAGCAGCGCGCGGTATTCGATGCGGCCCTCGGCGTGCAGCGAGAGCGGCGGCATCAGCGGCTCGTGCCAGTCGTTGGAGATGTGGCGATAGAACTCGCGATACTCCTCGTTCTTCACGTCGCCGACCGAGCGCGTCCAGATCGGACGCATCGAGTTGAGGGTCTTGTCCTCGACGACGGTCGTCATGTTGTCGGTCGGGTTGCCCTCGGCGTCCTTCTCCGGCTCCTCGTGGCTGTGCTTGATCCGGATCGGGTAGGCGACGAAGTCGGAGTAGCGCTTGACGATGCGCTGCACGATCCAGAAGTCGGTGAAGTCCTCGAGGCCGGCGTCGCGGTCGACGTCCTTGAGATGCAGCGTGATCGTGGTGCCGCGGGTGAAGCGGCTGGCGTCTTCGATGGTGTACTGGCCGTCGCCGGTCGACGACCAGCGCGTGGCGATTTCCTCGCCGGCGCGGCGGGTGACCAGATCGACCCGGTCGGCGACCATGAACGCCGAGTAGAAGCCGACGCCGAACTGGCCGATCAGCTCGGCGGTCGCCTCGGCGGACTCGCTGGTGCGGATGCGCGCCATCAGCTCGCGCGTGCCCGACTTGGCGATCGTGCCGATGTTGTCGATCACTTCCTGGCGCGACATGCCGATGCCGTTGTCGGCGATCGTCAGCGTGCGCGCGTCGCCGTCGCCTTCGAGGCGGATCTCGAAGTCCTTCTGATCCCCGATCAGCGCCTCGTTCGACAGCGCTTCGAAGCGCAGGCGGTCGACGGCGTCGGAGGCGTTGGAGATCAGCTCGCGCAGGAAGATCTCTTTGTTCGAGTAGAGCGAGTGAATGACGATGTCGAGCAGCTGACGCGTCTCGGCCTGGAAGGCGTGGGTCTGGGTCTCGGGCGCGTCGACGGTGGTGGTCATCGGATGGGTGTCCTCCACGGAACGTAAGGTCAGCGGTGCGGTGGCTGCTGCCGATTCGCCGACGCGCGGGCGCGCGTCGAGCCGGGGCAGGCGATGTCGAAAAATGGGTGCGGGCGCGGATGCGCGGCGGGCGCATCGGGGCCGGTGACGGGCGCGGACGCGAAACGTCGTCGTCCGCCGGATCGATCTTCTGCGGACTACAACGCGCAACACACGGCGTTGATTCCCCGCGCAGCTGCGCAGTTTAGCGAGAACCGCTCAGATTCTCCAGCGGGTCGATCGGATCCGGCGCGGGCGGCGGGCGGTCGCCGAGATGCGCACTCGGCAGCAGCGGCACGGATTCGGCGAGGTAGAGCGGCAGCGACAGCAGCCGGTAGGCGAGCGTGCTGCCGTCGGGCAGGCCCACGCGCAGACGGTCGTCGGCGAGTTCGCCCGCGTAGAGCCGCACGCCGACCGACGCGTCGGCCTGATGCAGGTATTGATGCAGTGAGCGGAGCGTGCCCGAGCGGCCCGCTTTGACCTCGATCGGCACGGCGCGTCCGTGCAGCGGCAGCAGATAGTCGATCTCGGCGGCGCGGCTGCGCGTGGCGTTGATCCAGAAGAAGAGCTGGCCGGGAATCGCGTCCTGCTGGCTCAGGAGCGCCTGGCCGGCGTACATCTCGGCGACGCGGCCGTCGAGCAGGCGATCGAGCGGCGTGCGGCGCATGGCAGCGAGCGGCACCTGCATGGCGTGGAGCGCGAGGCCGATGTCGAGCGGGATCAGCTTGTGGGCGGCGCGCGGACGCGGTGCGAGGGGAAGCCGCTGGTCGATCGTGGGCTGGGCCTGCAGGATCAGCATCGCCGCCTCGAGGCGCGAGAGCGCGTGCTTCATAGACCGCGAGGCGTGGCCCGGGGCGAAGTTCTCGTAGCGGTAGCGCAAGCCGTAGTGCTGGGGCAGATGCGCGAAGGCGGCTTCGAGCGGCTGCAGATGCTTGCGGTCGACGAGTCGCTGAAAGTCCTCGGTGAAGGCGAGATGCAGATCGCGATGGACCTGGTGGACGCGCTGGACGTCGCCGGTCGTCGCCCAGGTGCGCACGGCCTCGGGCATGCCGCCGATCAGCAGGTAGTCGCGCAGCTGCGCGAGGGCGTCGTCGTGCAGCGGACGCGGCAGCGGGCGCAGGGTCTGGATGGCGTCGCGCAGCCGATCGGCCAGGACGTCGCGCGCGGTCGCGCGCAGGAATTCGTCGAAGCTGAACGGACGCAGCGCGCGGAAGGTCACGCGGCCGACGGGAAAGGAGAAGCCGCGATCGTGCAGGCGCATTTCGAGCAGCGAGCCCGCTGCGATCACCGCCAGCTGTGGACGGTCCTCGTAGAAGAAGCGCAGCCAGCCGATGGCGTCGGGATGCGCCTGGATCTCGTCGAGGAAGAGCAGCGTGCGTGCAGGAATCTGGGCGAGGTTGTCGCGCGCCGCGAGCGCGACGAGCAGCTCGTCGGCGGAGCGGCACGACCGCACCAGGCGCGCGTCGTCGAAGCGCTCGAGATTGAGCTCGAAAGAATGGTCGAACGTTTCGGCGAAGCGGCGCACCGCGGCGGTTTTGCCCGTCTGGCGCGCGCCGCGCAGGACCAGCGGCTTGCGCGCTGGCTCGGCGTACCAGGTGCGAAGAATCCCGTCGATGAAGCGCGCGTGGTACGGCATGAGATCCAGTGTAGCGAAACACCCTGCTGCTTCGTAAGAAAACTGACGAAACACCCTGCTGTTTCGTAAAAAAATTGATGAAACAGCAGGGTGTTTCCGCATGGCTGAGGAAGCGGCTCTTCGTCGCCGCGCGATGCGAGGAGGAGCGGCGATGGATGCGCGGGAACGTCGCGCGCCCGGGGGCGATAGACTGCGGCGGTCATGCGTTTGGCCACCGTCGCCCGCGATTGTTTGTATGTGCACTGGCTGCTGCCGCGCGCGCTGGCGCCGTCCCTGCCGGCGCCGCTGCGCTACGAGGTGCACGCCCACGGCGGCGCGCCCTACGTATTCGCGTCGGCGCAGTGGTTCCAGGTCGACAGCCTGCACGCGTCGACGATGCCGCTGCTGCGGGCGTCGTATCCGCAGCTCAATCTGCGCCTGTACGCCTTCGACGACGACGGCGTGCCGTCGGTCTACTTCCCGCGCCTGCTGGTGCCGCTGTGGATCACGCCCGCGGCGCGGCTGCTGGCGCGTCAGCCGCTCGAAGCGGCGCATTTCCGGGTTCCGGCGCCGACGCCGTCCGTCGATCCCGCGCTGGACGGCGCGTCGTCCATGGCGCCGCGCCGCTGGCTGGTGCGCCGCGCCGAGACGCTCTCGCTGATCGCCGCGCCGGCGGTGCGCGGCAACTTCGACCGCGCGGTGCCCTGGGTCGATCCGACGCGCCATCTGCGCCGGCGCATCCGTGGCTACGTGCCCTGGGGCGCGAGCGGCGTGCGCGCCATCCGCACCTGGCATCCGTCGGCCGCCTCGGCGCCGGCGCAGCCGATGGACGTCGAGATGACCTGCGTCGATCTGCTGGCGTCGACCTTCGGCGTCGACGACAGCCTGTGGCTGCACCCGCACGGCGCCTGCCTGTGCGCGGAAATCCCGGTCGCCTTCGACCTGATGCGCCTGCCGCGCGTCGCACCGGCACCGGCGCCCACGCCGACGCCGGCCGCGGCCTCGCGCACGGGGGCATCGGCCTGAGGGCGATCGGCACGCGTGCCAGCATCGATCAGATGACCATTTCCCCGTCTGTCTCCTCTGCGCCCGGCGCGCCGTCCCGTCCCCAGCGCGTCGCCGTGATCCCCGGTGATGGCATCGGTCGCGAGGTGATCGGGGTCGCGCTCGACGTGCTCGACGCGGTTCGCGCGCACGCGTCGCTCGACCTCGCCTGGGACGTGCTGCCCTGGAGCGCCGATCACTATCTGGCGACCGGCGAGACCCTGCCCGACGGCGCGGCCGAGCAGCTGCAGCGCGACTACGACGCGATCCTGCTTGGCGCGCTCGGCGATCCGCGCGTGCCCAACCACGCGCACGCGCGCGACATCCTGCTCGGCCTGCGGGTGAAGCTCGATCTCTACGTCAATCTGCGGCCGGTGCGGCTCTACGACCCGAGCCTGTGCCCGCTGCGCACGCCCGACGGCACCGTGCCCGCGATCGACTTCGTGGTCGTGCGTGAGAACACCGAGGGCGCCTACATCGGCGCCGGCGGCAGCTTCCGCCGCGGCACCGAGGACGAGATCGCGGTCGAGGAGGCGATCCACAGCCGGCGCGGCGTCGAGCGCATCCTGCGCGCCGCGTTCGAGCTCGCGCGCCGCGAAGGACGGCGGCGGGTGACCATGGCCGACAAGTCGAACGCCATGCGCCACAGCGGCGGCCTCTGGCAGCGCACCTTCGCCGAGGTGCGCGCCGACTATCCCGAGATCGAGGCCGAGCATCGCTACGTCGACGCGCTGGCGATGGACCTGATCATCCATCCGGCGCGCTACGACGTCATCGTCGCCGACAATCTCTTCGGCGATATCGTCAGCGACCTCGGCGCCGGGCTGCAGGGCAGCCTGGGCCTGGCGGGGTCGGCCAACGTGCATCCCGGCGGCATGGCGATGTTCGAGCCGGTCCACGGCTCGGCGCCCGACATCGCCGGCCAGGGATTGGCGAATCCGATGGCCGCCGTGCTCACGGCGGCGATGATGCTCGATCATCTCGGCCACGCGGACGCCGCGGTCGCGCTCGACGCGGCGGTCAACGACGCGCTCAACGCCGGCGAGGTCACGCCCGACCTGGGCGGCACGCTCGACACCGGCGCGGTCGGCGCGCGGCTGATCGCCCGCGTGGGCGAGGCGCTGTCGCCGCCCGCGCCGCCGCTCGCCCCGGCCGAAGCCGACCGCGCCGCGGGCGTGCGCTAGACATCCCTGCCACCGATCGGAGACGGCGATGGAATTGAATGAATCCGACCTGATCTACGACTGGAACGACGTGTCGCCGGCCGAGCCGTCGGCGCGTCGGCGCCATATCGAGCTCGACGACGAGACGCTGCGCGACGGCCTACAGTCGCCCTCGGTGCGCACGCCGACGATCGAGCAGAAGCTCGAGCTCGTGCATCGCATGGTCGATCTCGGCATCGACGGCGCCGACATCGGCCTGCCGGCCGCCGGCCCGCAGATGTTCGACGACGTGCTGCGCATCACCCAAGAGATCGTCGACCAGAAGCTGCCGATCGTGCCCAACGCCGCGGCCCGGACGATCATCAGCGACTGCGAGCCGATCGTCGAGATCTCGCAGCGCGCCGGCCTGGCGCTCGAGGTCGCGGCCTTCATCGGCTCGAGCCCGATCCGCCAGATGGCCGAAGATTGGAACATCGATCGACTGCTCTCGCTGACCGCGTCGGCGGTCGAGTACTGCACGAAGAACGGCCTGCCGGTGATGTACGTCACCGAGGACACCACGCGCGCCCAGCCCGACGATCTGCGCCGGCTCTACACCTGCGCGGTCGAGCACGGCGCGCGCCGCGTGTGCGTCGCCGACACCTGCGGCCACGCGACGCCCGCCGGCGCGCGCGCCGCGATCCGCTTCGTGCGCGAGGTGGTCGACGCCACCGGCGAGACGGTCAAGGTCGACTGGCACGGCCATCGCGATCGCGGCCTGTCGATCGCCAACGCGCTGGCGGCGATCGAGGCCGGCGCCAGCCGCGTCCACGGCACCGCGCTCGGCGTCGGCGAACGCGTCGGCAACATGCCGATGGATCAGCTGCTGGTCAATCTCGTCCTGCTCGGCTGGAGCGATCGCGATCTCTCGCAGCTGCATCGCTACTGCCAGCTCGCCCACGAGGCGACCGGCGTGCCCTTCCCGGACAACTACCCGATCGTCGGTGCCGACGCCTTCCGCACCGCCACCGGCGTGCACGCGGCGGCGATCATCAAGGCGCGCAAGCGCGGCGACGACTGGCTCGCCGACCGCATCTACTCGAGCATTCCTGCGAGCCTGGTCGGCTGCAAGCAGATCATCGAGATCGGGCCGATGAGCGGCGAGTCGAACATCGTCTTCTGGCTCGAGGCGCACGGCTACGCGCCCGATCGCGCGCTGGTGCGCACGATTTTCGACGTCGCCAAGCGCTCGGACGTCGTGCTCTCCGACGACCGCATCCACGCGCTGTGCCGCGATGCCGCGTCCGCGCCGGCCGCGGTCTGACGTGCTCGGACGCGACGCGATGCCGCGCAGCCGATGAGCACCGGCGCATCTTCCGAGCCGTCGTCCGCCTTCGCGCGCGTCGCCGAGGCGCCGTGGCAGCGCATCCTCGGCGGCTGGCTCGACGCGCTGGCGGTCGAGCGCGGTCTCTCGGGGCACACGGTCGCGGCCTACCGCGCCGACCTGACCCGCCTGGCCGAGGATCTGGTGATGCGCGGCGTCGATCCGCTCACGGCGCGCGCGCCCGATCTCCAGCGCCACGTGCGCGATCTGCGCCGGCGCGGCGTCGCGCCGCGCTCGGTGGCGCGCGCCCTGGCCGCGCTGCGCGGCTTCTACGACCATCTGACGACCGAGGGCGTGCGCGCCGACAACCCGGCCGTGCACCTGGTGTCGCCCAAGCTGGCGCGTCCGCTGCCCAAGGTGCTCGATGCGGCGCAGATCGAGCGCCTGCTCGCGCAGCCCGACGTCGCCACCCCGCTCGGCCTGCGCGACAAGGCGATGGTCGAGCTGCTCTACGCCACCGGCCTGCGGGTCTCGGAGCTGCTCGCGCTGCGCCTCGGCCAGCTGCGCCCCGAGCAGGGCTTTCTGCTGGTCTTCGGCAAGGGCAAGAAGGAGCGCATCGTGCCCGTGGGCGACAGCGCCGAACGCTGGATCGAGCGCTATCTGCGCGAGGCGCGGCCGGCGCTGCTCGACGGCCGTCACGACGTCGTCTTCGTCAACCGGGCCGGCCGCCCGCTGAGCCGCCAGGGCTTTTGGAAAGGGCTCAAGGCGCACGGCGTCGCCGCCGGCATCGACGCGCTCTCGCCACACGTGCTGCGCCACAGCTTCGCCAGTCATCTGCTCGAGCACGGCGCCGATCTGCGCGCCGTACAGACCATGCTCGGCCACGCCGACATCGCCACCACCCAGATCTACACGCACATTCACCAAGCCCGCCTGCAGGCCCTCTATGAGCGCTTCCATCCGCGCGCCTGAGCGCCGACGGGTCGGCCGCCGCGCTGGATCGACGCTCGTCGGCGCCGCGCTGCTGCTCGCGGGGCTGGCCGCGCCAGCGTCGGCGGCGCTCGTGGTGATGCGCGACGGCAGCTGGATGAAGGTGCCGCGGGTCGAGGTGAAGGGCGATCGCGCGGAGATCCATCTCGACTCGGGCGGGCGCCTGCGGCTGTCGCTGCTGCGCATCGACCGCATCGTCGACGACGAGATCGTGCCGCCCGATCCGGAAGCGATCGCCCAGCTCGAGGAGGCGCGCGCGACGATCGACCTGCGCTACCGCGACGGCATGCCGGTGCCGTCGGTGCCCTACGGCGAAGCGATCCACGCCGCTGCCCGTCGCCACGGCCTGAATCCGGCGGTGGTGGCGGCGGTGGTGCGCTTCGAATCGGCGTTTCGCGCCGACGCGGTGTCGGTCAAGGGCGCGCAGGGATTGATGCAGCTGATGCCGGCGACCGCGGCGCGCTTCGGCGTCGCGCGTGCCGACGCGGTCTTCGAGCCGACGGTCAATCTCGACGTCGGCTGCCGCTATCTGCGCTGGCTGGCCGACCGCTTCGACGATGACGCGCCGCGCGTGCTGGCGGCCTACAACGCCGGCGAAGGCGCGGTCGACCGCTACGACGGCGTGCCGCCCTACCGGGAGACCCGCACCTACCTGACGCGCATCTTCGATCATCTCGGCCTGGCCTGGGGCGACGATGCCTGAGGTTGCGTTCTCCCGGCGCGCCGGACGTCCTCTGCTACACTCGGAAAACACCCAACCACCCATGCAGCTACCGCAACCCTACGATTCCTGTCCTCGGCCCGTCTGTGGGCCGTCGTGCCCGCGCCCACGGCATCCTCGTCCGTGGGCCCGCCGTCCATGGGCAAGCTGACCCTGTCCGACGCGGGGATCGCGTCGCTCTTCGGCTCGCACGACCACAACCTGAAGCGCATCGAACGTGCGTTCGGTGTGCGTTTGGCGGCGCGCGGCAGCCAGATCACCGTCGAGGGCGGCGACGCGGTGGCGCCCGCGGTGGCGACGGTCGAGCGCATGCTCACCGAGCTTTCCGAGGTCGCGGCGCGCGGCCAGCGCATCCGCCAGGAGCACGTGCGCACGGCGATCCGGGTGCTGCAGCAGGATCCGGAGATGTCGCTGGTCGACTTCTTCTATCCGCCCGACGAGACCCTGGCCGCGGTCTGCCAGCGGGTCGCGCCGCGCAGCCTCAACCAGCACAGCTACCTGCGCGCGATGCTCGACCACGACATCGTCATCGCCGACGGCCCGGCCGGCACCGGCAAGACGTTCCTGGCGGTCGCCATGGCGTCGGTCTGCCTGACCCAGAAGAAGGTGCGCCGCATCGTGCTGGCGCGGCCGGCGGTCGAGGCGGGGGAGAAGCTCGGCTTCCTGCCGGGCGACCTGGCGGAGAAGGTCAATCCCTATCTGCGACCGCTGCACGACGCGCTCCACGATCTGCTCGGCTACGAGAAGGTGGCGCGCATGATGGAGCGGGGCATCATCGAGGTCGCGCCGATCGCCTTCATGCGCGGCCGCACGCTCAACGATTCGTTCGTCATCCTCGACGAGGCCCAGAATACGACCTCCGAGCAGATGAAGATGTTCCTGACCCGCATGGGCTTCGGCTCGAAGGTCGTGGTCAACGGCGACGTCACGCAGATCGATCTGCCGACGGTGTCGCGCTCCGGCCTGCGCCGCGCCCAGCAGGTGCTGTCCGGCGTCGACGGCATCGCCTTCGTGCACTTCGAGAAGCAGGACGTCGTGCGCCACTCGCTGGTGCAGAAGATCGTCGCGGCCTACGACGTCTACGAGCAGGCCGGCAGCGGGATGGCGACGCCGTCCGCCGACGCGTCGGCGGCGATCGAAGAAGACCTCGTGCCGTCACCGCTCGCTCCCTGAGCGCGTCCGGTCGACCCGCCATCATGCCCAGCACCGCTTCCGGCTCCATGCCCGCCTCGCCCGCGCCGTCGCCGCGTCGGCCCGAGCGCGGCCGCTGGGCGCGCCTGCGGGCGTCGCTGCGCGCCGCCGGCGCGCGCCTGATGGCCAGCGTGCCGCTGTGGATGAGTCTCTTTCTGCTGCTCGGCACGTGGGCGCTGGTGCCGCGCAGCCTCTCGGTGTTCGCGGAGCGCGTGGCAGCCGGCGACATCGCGTCGCGCACCTACGTCGCCGATCGCATGCTCGCCGTGCCCGACGACGCGCGTACCCAGGCGCTGCGCGAGCAGGCGCGGCGCGAGGTGCTGCCGGTCTACGACTTCGACACCACCCAGGTGCGCGAGCGCCAGCGGCAGATCGGCCGCCTGTTCGCCGCCGGTCGCGAGCTGCTCGCGAGTCAGCAGGCGGCGTCGGATGATGCCGTCGACGCGCCGATTGCGGCGCCATCCCCGGCCCCGTCGGTCGACGCCGCCGACGCCGACGCCGCGCCGATCGTCATCGATCGCTTGGCGCCGCTGCGCGTCGACGATGATCTGCGGCTGACCGAGCCGCAGGCCGATGTCCTCATGGCGCAGGGTTTCGGCACCGAGCTCGAAGATCGCCTGACCGGCATCGTCGCGCGCGTTCTGCGCCGGGGCATCGTCGACGACAAGAACCGCCTGCTCGAGAACGTCACCCGCGGGGTCACGCTCAACCTGCTGCCGAGCGGCGAGCCGCGGGTGCAATACGACCTCTACGGCTATCTCGACCATCCCGACGCGGTGCGCGAGATGGTGCTCGAGGATCTCAGCGACGGCGGCGCGCTGCCGCGGCGCGCGCGGCGCGCGCTGGCCGACTTCCTGACCGACAACCTGGCGCCCAACGTCACCGCCAACCGCAGCGCAACCCTCGAGCTGCGGCGCGCGGGTGAGGAGAGCGTCGGCTCGGTCACCCAGACGCTGCCCAAGGGCAAGGTGATCGTGCGCCGCGGCGACGAGATCGACGCCATGGCGGCGCTCGCGATCGCCCAGATGAGCGCCGACGCCCAGGGCGACCGCCGGCCGCTGCTGGCCATGCTCGGTACCCTGCTGCTGATGGCGAGCGTGGTGCTGGTGCTGTGGCTCTCGGTGCGCCAGGCGCCCGAGCGGGAGCGCTCGCCCCAGCGGCTGCTGTGCGAGGGCCTGCTGCTGCTCAGCGGCTACGTGGTGATGCTGCGCTTCGGCACGTTCGTCGCGCTCGCGCTCGCTGGCACGCTCCAGCAGACGCCCGATCCGTCGGCGCAGAGCAGCTACATCTACGCCGTGCCCTTCGCCACCCTGGCGCTGCTCAGCCGGCTGATCTACCGGCGCGATCAGGCGCTCGTGCTGGCGGTGCTCGGCGCGCTGCTCGCCGGACGCCTGGGCGACGCCGACACCGCCTGGACGCTGGTGTTCTACTGCTTCGCCTCGTCGCTGTGTGCGATCTACGCCCTCGATCGGCTGTCGTTCCGCCAGCGCTCGGCGATGACCAGCGCCGGCCTGATCGTGGCCGGCGGCAACGTGCTGGCGATTCTGATCCTGCGCGCGCTCGCCGCCGATCCCACCGGCGGCCTGCAGCAGCTCGGCTTCGATCTGCTGTGCGGCGCCATCGGCGGCCTGCTGGTCGCGGCGAGCGTGTCGTTCCTGGTGCCGATCCTCGAAAGCCTGCTCGGCGTCACCACCCATATCAAGCTGATCGAGCTGGCCAACCCCAACCTGCCGCTGCTGCGCCGGCTGGCGTTCGAGGCGCCGGGCTCGTTCCAGCATTCGCTCGCGGTGGCGAATCTCGCCAAGGCCGGCTGCGAGGCGATCGACGCCGACAGCATCCTGGTCAACACCTGCGCGCTCTACCACGACGTCGGCAAGATCGTGCGCCCGCAGTACTTCATCGAGAACCAGATGTCGGGGCGCAATCCGCACGACAAGATCCAGCCGACCATGAGCGCTCTGATCCTGATCAACCACGTCAAAGAAGGGCGCGAGCTGGCGCGGCGTGAGAAGCTGCCGCAGCCGGTGATCGATGCGATCGAGCAGCATCACGGCACGCGCCTGATCAAGTTCTTCTACAGCCGCGCCAAGGACGGCGTCGATCCCGGCGCCGATGCGATCCGCGAGGACGACTTCCGCTATCCCGGGCCGCGTCCGCAGCGCAAAGAAATGGGCGTGCTGATGCTCGCCGACGCGGTCGAGGCCGCGAGTCGGACCCTGGTCGAGCCCAGCCGGCAGAAGATCCGCACGATGCTGCGGCAGATCTTCGACGACTGCCTGAAGGACGATCAGCTCGCCGAGACCGATCTCACCCTCGGCGATCTGAACCGGGTGCAGGACGCGTTCCTGCGCACCTTGACCAATATCTACCACCGCCGGGTCGACTACCCGGGATTCGATTTCAACCGCGAGACGCGCAAGTCGCGTCGCGCCTCGTCGTCGACCAGCGAGCTGTCGACCGCGGAGGTCGCGGCTGCGGCCGCGGCCGCCGCGCCGTCCACGAACCGCCGCTGAGCGCGATGGCCCGCGCCGCGTCTGACGCGGCCGAGCGCGCGCATTCGATTCACCAACCGGATGTTCCGACCGTGTCCGAACCGCCCCCATCCGCTCCTGCCGAACCCGACAGTCCCGACGGCCCGTCGGAGATCAGCCTGCAAAATCCCAACCGCTACGCCGACGTGCAGCTGCGCCAGCTGCGCCCGTGGCTGAGGCGGGCGGCGGCTGCGGTGGTCGCGCCGCTCGCGCCGCCGCGTCCGCGCACCCTGGCGGTGCGCTTCGTGAGCGATCGCGAGATGCGCCGACTCAACCACACCTTTCGCGCCAAAGATCGTCCGACCGACGTGCTCAGCTTTCCGGGTGATCGCGTCGATCCCGCGGCGGCCGCGGCGCAGCCGCTGCCGATGGCCGCGATCGACGACTTTCCGCGCCCCGATCTCGACGCCGGTGACGCGGCCCATCTCGGCGACATCGTGATCGCCGTGCCGACCGCGCGCCGCCAGGCCGAAGCGGCCGGCCACGCGGTCGAGCGCGAGCTGCAGCAGCTGATGCTGCACGGTCTGCTGCACTGCGTCGGCTTCGATCACGAGACCGACGACGGCCGCATGGGCCGGCGCGAGCAGACGCTGCGCGCGACGCTCATCGCGGGCGACGAGGCGGTGCATCGTGGCTGACATGGATCTGCAGCTGCTGCGCGATCTGCTGACGCAGCTCGCGGCGCTGGCGTCGTGGGGCATTGCCCTGGGCGCGCTCGGCAGCGTGGTGCTCAGCGTGCTGTCGGCCCTGCTCGAACGCAGCGGCCCGATCCGCCTGCGCCACTGGGCCGAGGAGGCGGGCGGCCGCCTGCGCGCGATGTACTTCGTACCGGCCCGCTTCGCCGCTTTCCGCCTGTGGCTGAGCGTCCTGGCGCGCATTCTGCCGCTGCTGCTGCTCGGCCTGCTGCTGGTCGGCGCCCCATCGCTCGGCGTGGCGACCTCGATGGCGCTCGTCCTTCTGCTGCTGCTCGCCATCGAGTGGGGCAACCGACTGCTCGTCGAGCGCCACAGCGAGCGCGCCCTGCAGCGCGCAACGCCGCTGCTGATGCTGCTCGGTCTCCTGCTGCGTCCGCTCGTGTTGCTGACCGCCTGGGCGGTGCCGGCGCTCACCGACGACGCCGACGCCGAGGAGGAAGAGGAGGACGTCGCGACCGAGAACGAGCTCAACGCCTTCATCGACGTCGGCCGACGCGAGGGCATTCTCGAGGCCGAAGACGGCGCGCTGGTGCGCAGCATCCTCGACTTCGGTGACACCCAGGTGAAGAGCGTGATGACGCCGCGGGTGGAGATCGTGGCGGCGCCGGCCGATGCCGACGTCGAGATGCTGGCGGGTCTCTTTCTCGAGTCGAAGCACGCGCGCCTGCCGCTCTACCGCGACTCGATCGACCAGGTGGTCGGCATTCTGCACATCCGCGATCTCTTCGCCGCGATGCGCGCCGGCGCGACCGACGCGGCCTCGTTCGCCGAGCGCGTCAATCCGCCGATCTTCATTCCCGAAACCAAGCGCCTGCCCGACCTGCTGCAGCAGATGCAGAGCCAGCGCCTGCAGATGGCGATCGTGGTCGACGAATACGGTGGCGTGTCGGGTCTGGTGACGGTCGAGGATCTGGTCGAGGAGATCGTCGGCGAGATCAGCGACGAGCACGAGCAGGAAGACGCCCCGATCGCCGCGCTCGACGACGGTAGCTGGCGGCTCGAAGGGCGCACCGAGCTCGAAATCCTCGCCGAGCACGTCGGCGACGATGACCTGCGCGGCGTGCTCGACGAAACGCCCTATGAAACAGTCTCGGGCCTGATCTGCGGCGAACTCGGCGCCGTGCCGGGCGTGGGCGACACCTTTGAATACAGCAGCTTGATCTTCCGCGTCGAGGCGGTCGACGAGCGCCGCGTGATCACCGCGCTGGTCCATCAGGTGCCAGCGCTGGAGGGGCCCGGCATGGAACCAGCGGCGGCGACGGCATGAGCGACGAACAGCCAACGACCAACGCACCGACGGCCGCGTCGGCGGAAGCGCCGGCGGCCGCGCCGGCGAACCCGGTCGACGACGGGCCGCGCTGCGGCTCGATCGCCCTGATCGGGCGGCCCAACGCCGGCAAGTCGACCTTGATGAACCATCTTCTGGCCGAGAAGCTGGCGATCGTCTCACGCCGTCCGCAGACGACGCGCAACCGCATCGTCGGCATCCTCAGCGAGGCGCGCGGCCAGGTCATCGTGCTCGACACGCCGGGCGTGCACAAGCCGCAGCACCGCATGAACAAGCGCATGCTCAAGGCGGCGCACGACGCCCTCGCCGACGCCGACGTCGTCTGCCTCTTGCACGACGCCGAGCAGCCGTTCGGCGGCGGCGATCGCTACATGGTCGAGTGGCTGGCCGAGGTCGCACAGCCGCGCATCGCGCTGCTCAACAAGATCGACCGCATCGCCGACAAGCGCGCGCTCCTGCCGCGCATCGCGACCTACGCCGAGGCCGGCTTCGACGAGATCCTGCCGGTCAGCGCGCGCACCGGCGCGGGCTGCGACACGCTGCTCGATCTCGTCTTCGCGCGCCTGCCGGTGGCGCCGCCGCGCTACGATCCCGAGCTGATCACGATCCATCCCGAGCGCTTCCTGGTCGCCGAGCGCATCCGCGAGAAGCTGCTCGAGCGCCTGCGCGACGAGCTGCCGTTCGCCACCGCGGTGGTGCTCGAGCACTGGCAGCAGAAGGGGCCGAACCTGATCGTGCTGCACGCGTCGATCCTGGTCGAGCGCCCGAGCCAGAAGCGCATCGTGGTCGGCAAGCAGGGGTCGATGATCCGCGCCCTCGGCACGGCCGCGCGCGAGGACCTCGAGGCCTATCTCGAGAGCAAGGTCTTCCTCGAGCTCAACGTCCGCGTGCAGACCGACTGGCGCGAGGACCCGCGCGTGCTCGACGCCCTCGAGCGCGCGCCCTCCGACGTCTCGAATCTGCTCGACGGCGGGTGATCAGCCCTCGCCGCCGTCGCCGCCGCGCTCCTGCAGCACCCGGTCGATGGTCGCGATCATCTGCGCCGCCTGGGCGTTGTCGGGATTGAGCGCGAGCGCGCGCTGGTAGCAGACGCGCGCCTCGGTCAGGCGGTTGAGCATGCCGTAGCAGCTGCCCATGTTGAAGAGCACGCCGGCGTCGTCGGCGCCGCGCGCGTCGGCGAGGCGGAAGTAGTGGATCGCCAGATGCGGGAAGCGCATGCGCTGCAGCAGCATGCCGAAGCAGAACGGCAGAAAATACGCCGGCGCGCCGATCTGGAAGGCGTTGGCCTCGACCCGCGGAATCGACTCGCGCAGCAGGCGCTCGTTGTCGGCGCCGATGCCGCCGTCGTTCATCAGCGCCATGATGCGGTTGTAGAACAGCTGGAAGGTCTGCTCGTCCCAGCGGCCCATGCGCAGAAAGCCGTAGAAGGTGGAGAAGTCGACCTCGTCCTTGATCCGCATCATGAACTTGCGCATGCGGTAGTAGTCCTCGGGGCCGAAGCTGTGGACGTTGTTGTGGAACGCGCGCCGCAGATGGGCGAGCCGGCCGGCGTCGACGCCCTCGACCAGGGTCGCGACGCCGAGATGGCGGCTCGGCGCCGGCGCCAGCCAGGCGACGCCACCGCGCGCGTGCACGTAGCGCCCGACGGCGTCGAGGTTGAGCGTGATCGAGGTGCTGCCGTGGCGCGCCAGGAGCGGCGCCTCCTGCAGGAAGACGCGCGGCGCGAGATCGGCCTTGTCGCCAGCGAGCAGCAGATAGCAGCCGTCGCCGAGCGCCGCGAGGGCGCGCAGGCAGCGGAAGGTTGCGGTCGGCAGATGCACGTAGCGCCCGCGCAGATCGGCGCCGGCATGGTCGTCGGCGGCCTCGGCGACGTAGCTGCGCAGCACCTGATCGGCGGTCTCGTCGCCCTCGACGATCGGCTGATCGGGATTGTCGATGACGCGCAGCCGATGGCGCAGCTGGACGTCGCGCAGCGAGTCCGGATGGCCCGGCTCGACGTCGGGATCGGGGCCGTGCAGGGCGACGTCGCAGGCCGAGAGCGCGCCGTCGTCGCCGAAGTGGTAGTAGTCGGCGCGCAGCGAGCAGAAGAGGTAGTTGGCGATCACCACCGGCGGATTCTCGAGCGTGTCGGCGTCGAGCGTGGTGCCGGCGTGGCGCAGCGCGAGCGCGGTGTCGTTCTCGGCGTCGAAGATCGCCAGGTCGAGCACGCCGCGGTCGATCAGCGGCGCGAGCTGCGGATGCGCGGCCATGAAGTCGAGATTGGCGCCGGCGATGTCGGTGGCGACGTAGCGGATCGCGATGTCGGCCAGCCCGTCGATCTGCAGCGCCTGGCGCAGGGCGTTGTGCAGCAGGAAGGCGTAGTGGCCCGAGCCGGTGCCGAGCTCGATCACGGTCAGCGGCTGACTGCGGTTGAAGCGCTCGGCGGCGATCAGGTCCTGCACGAAGGCGACGATCTGGCGGGCGTAGACGTCGGCGAGGAACGGATTGGTCGTCACCCAGCGCGGCACGATGTCGTCGGACCACGCCTTGGCGCCGATCGCCTGGTAGTACGCGATCTGCAGATCCCACAGCTTCGACCGCTGGAGCGGCACGAAGTCTTCGTAGGGCCGATGGGCGGGCGCGTCGTCGTTGGCGGCGCGCGGCGGGGCGTCGGAGAGCGAGTCGTTCGACATGGCGGGATGGGCTCCTCAGGGCGGGCGCGAAAGGGCGGTTCAGCGACGGTGCAGCGCGGCGCAGTATAGCAACGGGCTTCGGCGCGGCCGCCGGTCTCGGGGCTGACGGTAGAACGCACAAAGCCCCGGCGGCCCGTACCGCCGGGGAGAAAAGGGCTGGATCGCGATGGGGGAGGCGCCGCGATCCAGCGCGTCTGACAGGAGGATCGAGTGGACGCCCACCGATGGTGACCCGACCGCGCACCTCGGGCGTCCGGTGAGATGCGCGGCCGTTTGGCGAATCAGAAGCGGATCTGGAACTGAGCGCCCACCCGCGTGTCGTCAGGGCTCACGGTCAGGAAGGGCCCGGTTGCAAAGTTCTCGGTCTGGACGCCTGCGTCCACGCCGAACGTCGTTTGGCTCTGCTCAGTCGAACCGAACTGTGTCGTGGTGTTCTGCGTTGTGTGCGTAATCGACGCGCCGGCGCTAAAGACAGTGCTCGGTTCCTGCGGGCTGTTCTCCGGGGCGCCGGTTCCGACGTTCACTTCGGCCCTGCCGGTAATACTGGTCGTATTCTGGCTGCCGCTCACGCCACCGGTGTCGAAGGTGGCGTTGGTGTTGGTGGCGCCGACAGAGAGACTGAACGGTGCAATGGGTTCGCCGCTGAAGGGAGCGAGGAACGGCGTACCGATGTTTGCCTGGCCGCCGACAGTGACCGTATTGGTCGTGCCACCAGCACCATTCTGCTGCGTCGTCAGCTCGACTGAGCCGCCGAGCTGGGCCGCGTCGCCGATTGCGACCGTGCCGCTCGCGCCGACGCTGAACTCCGTGCCTGCGCCGTTGTTGGGCGTGATCGGAATGTTGGCGCCGACGCCGATCTGTGCACCGGTGCCGTATTCGATCGCACCGGTCTGCTGGTTTTGCACGAACGGCTCCTGACCGATCTGAACACCCGCCTGCACCTCGAGCGAGGCCTCGTTGACCGTCACGCCGTTGCCGCTGCCGGCGCCGGGAAGGTTGGGTGCGAAGTTCTGGTTCGAGGGATCGGTCGGCGTGCCGGTGTAGTTGACCTGCACGCCGGCGGTACCCGTGAGCCCGTCACCGCCGACGTTGACCTGGCCGATCGGCAGCGTGCCGGTGGCCGGCAGATCGGGGTTGACCGGCGTCGGCTGCGGCAGCGCCGACGCGGCCGGGATGCCGAGGTTCGGGTTGTTCGCCACGGCGCTGCTCAGGTTGCTCTGGGTCACCGGGTCGAGCTGGCTGAACGACAGCTCGCCGGCGTTCGGGATGTAGTCGAGGTTGGCGAGCAGCTCGGGCGCGATCACCTGGCTGAGCGGCTGCGCGGCGACGGTGGGATTGCTGAAGTTCGACGGCGTGAAGGTCGGCTGCGTCGTGCCGAAGGTCGCGTCTGGCGTGATCGGGTTGACGTCCCCGAAGTCGGCGTTGGTATCGAACGTCACGCTGCCGAAGTTGGCGTCGGGCGCCGCGCCGCTGGCGACGAAGTTGTTGCTGTCGTTGAGCAGCGAGCCAGCCAAATCCGGCGGCAGCGAGGCCCACGAAGCCTCGGGCGCCAGGCCGAACTGGGTGAGCGCGTCCGCGCCGAGCACCGAGCCGAGCGATTCGGTGCCGGTGAACAAGCCCACTGTGCCCGGGTCGGCGACGCCGAAGGTCTGGGTGGTGATGCCACCGTCGCCGAGACCGAGCGCGTCGATCTGGCCGGGCGTCAGCGCGCCGCCGTGCAGCGCTTCGTACGCGACCGAGTCGCCGAGTTCGAGCGCGATGTCGTAGAGCGAGAGATCGCTCGATTCGAAGTTGTCGGCCGAGCCAAAGTCGCTGCTGACCGCGTCGAGCAGTGGGGTGTCGGGCGAGAAGCTACCGAGGTCGATCGAGCTGCCTGAAAAACCGGAGATTCCAAAGTCGGACATGATGGTATTCCCTAAAGTTGCGCGTTGCGTTGCGTTGCGTTGCGGTTGAGCGGTTTGTTCGAGAGGTTGGACGTTGAGCGGCGCCCGCGGGTCTCGACAATCATTTTTGACGCAAATGTTCCTAAGCAGGGATCGTGCCATTTTTGGGAATTGAGCTAGGTGCCGCAGCTTAGGGCCATCCCAGCGCCTCGGTGCGCCGTGCCTCGGGCGCGAATCATGGCAGATCAGGGAAAGATTTCCTGGATTTGAAACGAACTGTGCCATCTGTCCCACATGCATGCCAGCCCGGCGGTCGATGGCGATGCGCAGAAGGACAACGCCCCTGGTGAGGGGAATCACCAGGGGCGTAAGGGGGAAAAGCCAACCCGGCGGACCGGGGCGGTTGTCGGTAGGATGTGCGGAGGTGAACGCCGGATTCAGCAGGAAAAGCGACGGTTCGCGTCCCGGGCATTCGACGGAACGAGGCGTCGTGATGGGAACGTCGTGGCGTTGGCGCAGGCGCGTCGGCCGGATGTTCCACGCAGAGAGGTAGAGCAGGATGTGTGCCAGTTTTGGGATCATGACTGTGCGTCAGCGTTCACGGGCACTTGCGGCGCCGGGGTGTGATCGGATGGGCGTCCCGGTTTTGAATGAACTCAGGGAAAACGGGAGATTTTCCCGCTTGAGATGTTTCGATAATGGGACTGGCGGCCGTCCGGCGGTGCGACGACGACGGTGCTACGATGCCGCGCATGAGCGATCTCGTCAGTCGACGTACGGAACTGCTCGGTACGACCCTGCGCCGCATGCTGCGTCGGGGCGCGCGCGGCAAGATTTCGCGTTTGCTCGAGAAAGAGCGCCCTGAGGACGTCGCCAGCTGCCTGCGACGGCTGACGCCCGACGAGCAGTTCCGCGTGTTCGAGATCCTGAGCGCCGATCTGCCCGAGGGCGCGGTCGAGACGCTGACGCTGCTCGACTCGCAGGAGCGCGCGCGCATCGTCGGTCAGCTCGCGCCCGAGGCGATCGCCAGCGTGCTCAACCTGCTCGCGGTCGACGACGCGGCGTTCATCATCGGTTCGCTGCCCGACGAGCTCAAGGCGAGCGTGCTCGAGATCGTCGATCTCGACGACGCCCTGGCCGAGGTCCAGACCCATCTCGGCTACCGCGACGACAGCGCCGGCCGGATCATGGATCCCGAGTTCGTCGCGCTGCGCGAGGACAGCACGGTCGCCGACGCGATCGCCACCGTGCGCCGCATCGCGCGCGATGTCGACATGATCAGCTACGTCTACGTCGTCGATCGCTTCGGCCATCTCCAGGGCGTGGCGTCGCTGCGCCAGCTGCTGCTGAGCGAGCCGGGCGCGGTGCTCGGCTCGGTGATGACCAAGTCGCCGATCAAGGTCGCGATCGACACCGACCAGGAGGAGGTCGCGCAGCTCGCGGCGCGCTACGACCTGCTGGCCATTCCGGTGGTCGACGCCAGCGATCATCTGGTCGGCATCGTCACCGTCGACGACATTCTCGACGTCTTCAAACAGGAGGCGACCGAAGACTTCTACAAGATGGCCGGCACCTCCGACGACGAGATCGTCTATCAGGAGCGGGTCTTCAAGGTCGCCGGCATCCGCATGCCGTGGCTGCTCTTCAACCTGGTCGGCCTGCTCGGCGCGGGCGTGCTGACGCTGCGCTTCGAGGAGACGATTCAGCTCTCGCTGCTGATCGGCTTCATTCCGGTGATCATGGGCATGGCCGGCAACATCGGCTCGCAGACCGCGACCATCGCGGTGCGCGGTCTCGCCACCGGGCGGCTCGCGCTCGGCCAGGGACGCATCGTGCCCTTCGTCTGGCAGCAGCTCAAGGTCGGCCTGGTGCTCGGCGTGGTCAGCGCGACACTGGTCGGACTGGCCACGCTGGGCGTCAACCGCCAGCCGGTGGCGGCGGTGATCGTCGCGTCGTCGCTGCTGCTGACCGTGCAGCTGGCGTCGTTCAACGGCGCGATCCTGCCGATCCTCTTCCGCCGCCTGGGCATCGACCCGGCGGTCGCGTCGGCGCCGCTGGTGACGACCTCCAACGACGTGCTGGGCATCCTGATCTACTTCGGCATCAGCCACGCGCTGCTCGGCACCTTCAGCCTCGGCTGACGGCGGCGGGGCGCCCGACCATGGCCCTCTACCGCGCCGAGGCCCTGCTCGTCGAGATTCGCGATCTTCACGAGCGCGATCGCATCGTCGGTTTTCTGAGCGCCGAACACGGCCTGCGGCGCGGGGTTGCGAAGGGCGCACGGGCGAAATACAGTCGCTATGCGGGTCAGCTCCAGCCGCTCGCCAAGATCGACGTCCGCTGGTTCCAGGCGGAAGGACGCGATCTCGGACGTCTCTCCGACGTCGCCCTGCTGCGCGCACCGCGCGGCCTGGGCGACGATCTCGAAGGTCTCCTGCTGACCGCCTATCTCGCCGATCTCATGGCCACCTTCGCCCAAGCGCACGAGCCTGCGCCGCGCCTCTATCGCCTGCTCGACACGACGCTCGACGCGCTCGCAGACGGCGTCGAGCGCGCGCTGGCGGTGCGCTATGTCGAGATCTGGACGCTGCGCCTCGAGGGCGTGTTTCCCGCCCCGATCGAGTGTCCGCTGTGCGGTCATCGGTTCGCCGAGGGCGAGGTCGCCTATCTGGCGCCCGAGGACGACGCCCTGATCTGCGCCGACTGCGCGCGCGCGGCGACGGCCGGCTGGGAAGGCGGGCCGCTCGACGGTCTGCTGCAGGTCTCGGCCGAGGCGCTCGACGTGCTGCGCCGCAGCGCCCGGGCGTCGCTGACGCAGCTGGCCGCCGCGCCGCCGCCGGCGCGCGTCGTGCGCGAGATCGAGCGGCTGTGCGCGCGCGTGCGCCGCGCCTTCCTGCAGGACGAGCTGCGCAGCTACCGCGTGCTGCACCAAACCCTGGGCAGCCTGTGATGGCGGACGACCGCCAGATCCCATCGGCGCGCGCCGCCGCAGCGATGCCGATCACCGCCCTGTCGACGGCCGCGCCGCCGCTGCAGATCATCGTGCTCGAGCTGCTGCAGTTCTGGACCGCCAGCCGCGGTCCGGCGGCGACGCTCCTGCCCGCCTGCGATCTGCCGATCGGCCACGGCCTGCTGCATCCGCTGTGCTTTGCGCGCCTGTTCGACGACGCGCCCTGGCGCGCGGTGGTGTTGCAGCCGCTGCGCCGGCCGCGCGACGCGCGCTACGGCCGGCTGACCCATCGCGCTGGCCGCCATCAGCAGGTGGTCGCGGTGCGCAAGGGTCCGGGACCGGCGCCGTTCGACGGCGTGCGCGCGCTGCTCGCCCATCTCGGCGTCGAGCCGGCGGATCACGATCTGCGCTTCACGGAAGATCGCTTCCATCTGCCCGCGCTGGCGCTCGAGACCTTCGGCTGGCGCGTCCGCCTCGACGGCATCGGCCTCGGGCGCGTCGACTGGGTGCAGCGCGCGGCCGGGGTCGAGCTGGCGACGCCGGCGCGGGTGATCGCGCTCGGCGTCGAGCGGCTCGGCATCTGCCTGCAGGGCGTCGACGGCGTCGACGAGCTCGCCTGGTCGGCCGATCAGCGCTACGCCGATCTGCGCCGCGCCGAGGAGCGCATGCTCTCGGCCTATGCCTTCGAGATCGTCGACGGCGCCGAGCTCCGGCGTCGGCTCGAGGATCTCGACCGCGACGCCGTCCGCTGCCTCGACGCGACCCTGCCGCTGCCGGCGTTCGAAGCCGCGGTGCGCTCGCTGCACGTGCTCGAGCTGCTGGCGGCGCGCGACGCCCTCGACGACGATCAGCAGCGGCTGTGGACCGAGCGGATCAGGCAGCGCGTGGTTGCGGTCGGGGCGCAGCTGCGCGATGCGGCCGGCGACGACGGCAACGGCGACGAGGCCCGGGACGATGGCGCGTAAGCGACGCGGACGCCGCCGCCGGACGGCCGATGCGCCGTCGGACCCCGGCGCGCCGATCGCCGCGGGCGACGACGCGGTCGTGGGCGAGACGAACGACGCGTCCGGCCTGGACGATCTCGCGCCGGATGCCGCCGCCGATGCCGAAACCTGCGTGGTGCCG